>JANLSB010000744.1:0-11023 GCA_031362125.1 Lysobacterales bacterium
GGACAGAGTCTTACTTTCTTGGACCAGGTCAGAGCGGCACGATCGAGATCGCGATCGCGGCTGCCGACCTCGATCGCCGCGTCGATGACGCGACCGTCGGCTTCGTAGGTAACCTTGATACGCATCTTGGCGCTGCGCCCGGCACGCGAAATGGCGGCGGCGAGCTGACCGTCCGGTGGACGCGAGCAGATGCTGCCGCGAAGATCGCTGTTGTTGCGCGGAGGGCCACTCGGCGCAGGCGGCGCAGGCGGCGCAGGCGGTGCCGGCGGCGGCGCCGGGGTGTCGACCGGAGACGGTTCGTCGAAGGTGACCGGCGGCGGTTCTTCCGGCGGCGGCTCCATCACCGGGCGCGGGGTTTCCTGCGGCGTGAGCTTGATTTCTTTTGGCGGCTCCGGTGGCGGCGGCGGCGGTGGCGGCGGCGGCGGCGGCGGCTCAATGATGACGACGCTGGTGTTCTGCTCTTCTTCCAGCTCGGCGCCCGGCGGGGTCACCGGGACCAACAACAGCATGAGCGCCGCGATATGCAGCGCGATGGCGAAGCTGATAGCGGTGATCCTCGACCAGTTCAGGCCGGGATCTTCGCGGTCGCGCTTGTCAGTATTCGGCAAGTGTTGGGTCATGCGCAGCAGGCTCGGTTTAGCGGATTCGTGGTACTGACTCGGTATCGCGTTCGCAATCTATCCGTAGAAGAGGAACCCAACCCCAAACCACCATACCCCGGAATGGTCGAACCGCAACTGGCTCGTGAATCAGGACCAGGTAGCGGGAATCTGTAAGCTTATACAATCGCGGCGGGACTTACCAACACCCCACCGAGTACAGACTGCGCCGGCCTCACTTTCCGCCAGGCAGGCCAAGAATGTCGTTGGCTTCCTTCGGCTTTTTCACACCTTTGGCCAAGGCTTCGCGGGCTGCCGCCTTGGCTTCGCCCATGCGGTTTTCGTTGCGCAGGACTTTGGCCAGATTCAACGAGGCCTCGCCGTCGGTGGCGACCTTGGACGCACGGGTGTAGAAATCGATGGCCTGCGGCACCTTGTCTTCGGCGTAGTAGTTCTGGGCGACGATCGAATAATCACTTGCCAGCGTCTTCGACGGTTTGATCGCGCCCTTGGCTACGCCTTCCTCCAGAACCTCCTGCGCCTGTTGGTATTTTTCGGCGTTGACATAGCCGATGAACAGCGCGCGGTACTCGTTGCCATCGACCAGCAGACCTTTTTTGCGCGCGTTTTCGAGCAGGGCGTTGGCTTTGTCGAAATTGTCGGCCTGCTGATACAGCGCAACGGCATTCATCAGCACAGCGCGATCGTTCGGGCTGCCGGCGAGGATCTTCTCGTATAGCGCGGCCCCTTCGCCGGGACGATCCATTTGGCTGAGAACATAGGCCTTGACCCCGATGGCTTCGGGTTTTTCGCTCTTGGTTTCGCTCAGGAATCGATCGATGGTGGCGAGCGCTTCCGGATAGCGATCCAACTGGTTGAGCGTGATCGCGTAATTGAACATCATCTGGTAATGGCCATTGTTGTCGAGACCGTTAGCGTCGATGGTTTTCTTGTAGTAATCCACCGCTTTGGCGTCGTCCTGCATGTCCGCGGCAGCGGCGGCGGCGAGCTGGTACAGGTAGCTCAGCAGATAGGCGTTGGTGGAACCACTCGTGGCGAAGGCGTCGACTTTGGCTATTACATCGGCATATTTCTTGGCTTCGTAATCGGCTTGGATCGCGTTTGCCGTTTTCGCGTCTTTTCCGGATACCGATTGCTTCGCCGACTCGGTCCTGGTGGCGAGCGGATAACGAGCCGGCTCGGCGTTGGTCTTCGCCGCAGCCGCAGCCTTGCGCTGCCGTGCACGCTCGGCGGCGGCGGCAGCGCTGCCAGTCATGCTGGTCGATTTCGGTTTGTCATCCATGTCGTCGCCTACTTCGCTGTCCTGTGCCAGTGCGCCGCCGGCGAAGGCGCAGCCGATCAGCAGCGCGATGCCGGCGTTGAGGGCGGTTTTGGGAAGAACGCGAAGGGCGGAAGCGGTCATGGAAGTTCTCGGGTCTGGGTGACGTTGGATAACGATGGTGATGCAGGGAAGGGGTTCAAAAAACTTGCCAGTTGCCATCACCGTGGCTACTGGCACTGTAAGGTTTGAAAACGAAGTTCGCTCAACCGCACTTCGGCTTGCGGCCGGCGGCGCGTGTCTGTTCGTAGGTCGGCATCAGCCCGTCGGCGCGTTTGCGCAGTTCGCCGATGCGGGATTTCGGGTCCGGGTGCGTGGAGAGCCATTCCGGCGGGCGGCTGCCACCGCTGGCGGCCAGCATGTTCTGCCACAGGTCGACCGCCTGGCGCGGGTCGAATCCGGCCTGGGCCATCAGACGTTGACCGACGACGTCGGCTTCGGTTTCCTGCTCGCGGGTGCCCGGGAGTAGAAACCCGCCCTGGGCCAGGATGCTGCCGCCCTGGGTGGCGATGTCGGAGCCGCTCTGCCCGTAACGGGAGCCCGCCAACGCGCCGAGCAGCTGGACGATGCCGGCAGCGCCCACCTGGCGGGTGACGCGTTCGTCGTGATGGCGCTCGATGACATGGCCGATCTCGTGACCGATCACGGCCGCGAGCTGGTCCTGATTGCGGGCAACGTCGAAGATGCCGGTATACACGCCGACCTTGCCGCCCGGCAGCGCGAACGCATTGGGGCTCTTGTCGACGAACACCGCTGCTTCCCAGCCGCCCTGCTGCCACTGCGGCGGCAACTCGCGCACGATGGCATCGACGACGCAACGGACATAACCGGACTGCTTGCCATCCTGGGTCAGGGGTTTCTGGCCCTTGACCTGGTCGAACGCCTCGGTGCCCAGCTGGTTCAACTGTTGCTGCGAGACCGCACCAACGTACTGCTTGCGGCCGGTCGACGTGGTGGTGGTGGCGCAGGCGCTCAGGAGAAGGACGCAGGCAAGACCCAGCGCCACTCCGGGGAGGGAAGGCCTGATCTGTCGGTCGTTCATCACGGCGTCTCCGGTCGGCGGGTTGAGTGTTGTAATCCGACGGGGATTAAGGTTTCGTCAATTGAGCGGATCGATAGCGGTGGATCGATGGAATCCGTCGGCCTTGCGCCACCGATTATCCATCCCAGCCCGGCCGCCCGAAAGCCGCTGCCGGTGTTTTTTCGACCTCAGCCAAACTCGCTCAACAACAAGACGCAGGCCAGCAGATTGTGGGTGGCGTGCGCGGCGATCGGCGCCCAGAGCGTCCCGCAGCGGCGGTAGAGCAGCGCGAATGCCACGCCCAGACCGGCATACACCGTCCAAAGCACGAGCGTCACCGTCCATGGGTTGCCGCCAAGGCCCGGTATTTCGTGCACGAAAGCGAACAATCCGGCGCTGAGCACAAGTCCGAGCAGCGGCCTGCCCGCAGCCAGCAGGCGACCGTAGAACACGCGGCGGAACAGCACTTCCTCGTAGAGCGGCGCCAGCATCGCGACGAAAGCAATCAGCAGCCAGGGCGATTGCGCCGTCAGCCCGCGGATGATCGCTTCGTTGGCCGGCGCGATGTCGACACTTGCGGCATCGGCCAGATACGACAGACCCGTCGTCAGCAGCGTGGTCAGCAGACCGGTGCCGATGGCGAGCGCCCATGTGCCGACGCGACGCGACGCCATGCGCGACTGCGCGCGCTCATCGGCGGTCGGGCGGCGGCGCCACAGCACCAGGACCAGCGCCGCAGTGCCGAGCGACAGCGCGGTCGCGCCGATCTGGAACAGGATGCCGGGCTGGCCGAGACGGGTCGCGATCGTGGTGGGGTCGATCTTCGCGCCATCGAGCCCGTCCATCGCCAACGCGAACCCGCGGGCCATGCCCCAGATGACGCCCGCGAACATCGCCATGGCGAACGTCACCGTGATTGCGATGACCACATCGATCATGAACTCCGCCAGCGGTGAGCGACCGCGAACCGGCGGCAATGCCGGAGGCAATGTTGGTGACTTGGTGGTGTGGACGGACTCGACCGTAGACAGAACGGCCTCAGACATCGAGATTCGCGACCTTCAGGGCATTGTCTTCGATGAAGATGCGCCGCGGTTCGACCACATCGCCCATCAGCGTGCTGAAGACCTGATCGGCGGCGACGGCATCTTCGATCCGCACCTGCAGCAGGCGGCGGCTGTCGGGGTTCACGGTGGTTTCCCACAGCTGTTCGGGATTCATTTCGCCAAGGCCCTTGAAGCGCTGGATCTGCCGGCCTTTCTTCGCTTCCTCCAGCAGCCAGGCGTGGGCCTGGGCGAAACTGGCGACCGGTTCTTCGCGATTGCCGCGGACGATTTTTGCGCCCTCGCGCAGCAGGCCGTGCAGCATCGCAGCAGCATCGCGCAGCGGGCGCAGTTCGCCGTGCTCGAAGCTCGATAGCGGCAACACCTGCACCTGCGATTCGCCCATGTGGGTGCGGGTGACGAGCATCGCGCCCGTTTGGGCGTCATTCGCTGCCTGTACGTTCACGCGGTAACGCGGACGGCCCAGGCCGGTTCGGTTGAGCCGCGCTTCCAGCGCGTCGAGTTCGGAGCGCTCGTCGGTGTTGCGCGTCAGCGTAGCGGCGTCCAACGGCGTGAAGTCGATCAACGCTTCCAGCAGCGCGGGGTCGTAGCGGTAGGCGTTGCGGGCGATCGCGTCGCGCGCGCCGGCATAGGCCAGCAGCAGTTTTTCCAGATTGGCGCCCTCGATCGGCGGCTCGCCATCGGCCGGCACCAGGCCGGCATTCTCGACCGCGTTGTTGGCCAGATAGGCGTCGAGCGCCGCATCGTCTTTCAGATACAGCTCGTTCTTGCCCTGCTTGATCTTGTACAGCGGCGGCAGGCCGATATAGATGTATCCACGCTCGATCAACTCGGGCATCTGCCGGTAGAAGAACGTCAACAGCAACGTGCGGATATGCGAGCCGTCGACGTCGGCGTCGGTCATGATGATGATGCGGTGGTAGCGCAACTTGTCAGGGTTGTATTCGTCCCTGCCGATGCCGGTGCCGAGCGCGGTGATCAGCGTACCGACCTCGGCGCTGGCGAGCATGCGATCGAAGCGCGCGCGTTCGACGTTGAGGATTTTGCCTCGCAGCGGCAATACCGCCTGATTCTTGCGATTACGGCCCTGTTTCGCCGAGCCGCCCGCCGAGTCGCCCTCGACGATGAACAGCTCGGACAGCGCCGGATCTTTTTCCTGGCAGTCCGCAAGCTTGCCCGGCAGTCCGGCGATATCCAGCGCGCCCTTGCGTCGCGTCAGGTCACGCGCCTTGCGCGCAGCCTCGCGTGCGCGTGCGGCATCGACGATCTTGCCGGTGATGGCGCGCGCTTCGTTGGGATGCTCCTGCAGGAACTCCTGCAACCGCGTGCCGAACGTGGTTTCGACCACCGGTCTGACTTCGGAGCTGACCAGCTTTTCCTTGGTCTGGCTGGAGAAGCTCGGGTCGGGCACTTTCACCGACAGGACTGCGATCAGGCCTTCGCGCATGTCGTCGCCGGTCAGCGTGACCTTGGCCTGCTTGGCGATGCCGTTCTGATCGATATAGTTCGTCAGCGTGCGCGTCAACGCGGCGCGGAAGCCGATCAAGTGGGTACCGCCGTCTTTCTGCGGAATGTTGTTGGTGAAGCAGAACATCGTTTCCTGGTAGGCGTCGGTCCACTGCATGGCGACGTCAACCACAATTCCGTTCATTTCGCCGCTGACCGAGATCACGTTCTGATGCAGTGGCGTCTTCAGCTGCGCCAGATGTTCGACGAACGAACGGATGCCGCCTTCGTACTGGAACACGTCCTGACGCGCGTCACCGCGCTCATCGAGGCGCTCGTCGGTCAGGGTGATCTTCACGCCGGAATTGAGAAACGACAGTTCGCGCAAACGCTTGGCAAGGATGTCGTAGTGGAACTCGACGTCGGTGAAAATCTCCACCGCCGGCTTGAAGCGGAGCAGTGTGCCGCGCTTGGCGGAAACTTCGAGCTGTTTCAGTGGAAACAGCGGCTCGCCGAGGGCGTATTCCTGCAGATAATGATGTCCGTCACGCCATATGTTCAGCCACAGATGCTCGGACAGCGCATTCACCACAGACACGCCCACGCCGTGCAGACCGCCGGAGACCTTGTAGCTGTTGTCGTCGAATTTTCCGCCGGCATGCAGCACCGTCATGATCACTTCCGCCGCCGAGACGCCCTCTTCCTTGTGGATGTCGACCGGGATGCCGCGGCCGTTGTCCGACACCGACACCGAACCATCTTCATGAATGGTCACGAAGACATCGTCGGCGTGGCCAGCCAGCGCCTCGTCGATCGCGTTATCGACCACTTCGAACACCATGTGGTGCAGGCCGGTGCCGTCGTGCACATCGCCGATGTACATGCCCGGCCGCTTGCGCACGGCCTCCAGGCCGCGGAGCACGGTGATCTTGCTGGAGTCGTAGGTGTTGTTCGGACTGGGCTGCTGGGTGTCGTCGGTCATTCGCTTCTGTCGGCTGCTGGGACGGCTACTGCATGGCTGACGGCCGCGCGCCTGGGGCGCACGACACATTAGCTATAGGGTTTGAGACCGAAATTATAGCGCGCGCGGCCGTGGTTGCCGCTGCCGTGACGCCGAATGGGACGGGGCAGACCTGTACGGCCGCTGCCAGGGGCGCTGGGGCGCCCTCTATTGCTCAAGCAGCAGGTATTCGCCCTTGGGGCCGAACTTGCCCGGCTTCTCGCCCACTCGGGCGCACAGCGCGTCTCCGCAGCGTGTGATGGCGCCGGTACGGGTGGCTTCAAGCACGTCTTCAGCGAAATCCGCGCGTTTGAACTGCTGGAGGCTGCGCCAAGCGATGAAGGCGGTGCCGCCTGCAGCCAACACACTGCCCACCAGCAGCGCGAGGCTGGCTTTCCAGAGAATCTTCTTCTGTGACTTCTGCAGTGCGTGGGCCTGGTCGCTGATCAGCTTGGCGCTTTGCGCCGCGCTTTCGCTGGCTTTGCGCAGTTCCTGACGCAGATGTTCCAGCGACTCGGCAGTGCCATGTTCGATCGACTGTTTGGCCTGCGTGCCCAGCGTCTCGGCGACCACGCTGGCCATTTGTTGGCCGTGGTGGTTCAAGCCCTGGGTCGCGTAATGAAGCTGCTGCACGCCCTGCTCCGCCGCTTGTACCGCCTGCTGACTGCGCTGGTCGAGCATGTCGGCCACAGCCGCCAGTTTCAATGCGAGATTCTGCAAGGACTCATCCGTATCCATCTGGGATTACCGCCGTATGCCCGCAGACTGGGGCTCGACGGCCTGCTGCTCCTGCTGCGGACTCGGCTGCGCGTGCTGGGGCGGTGGCTGCTGTTGCAGATTGGCTTCACGGCCCTGCTGCAGCCATGTCTGGGCACCGCTGGTCTGCAGAAACTTTTCGGTCACTGTGCGCACCACCGTGGGGTCGTTGTTCTGCGCGCCGGCCGCCAGGCGTTCGAACAGCGGTTGGGTGGAAGGGTTGGCCGGCGACGGCATGATCGCGCCCTGTCGCGGGTCTTGCTGTTCGGTCTGTGCGGCTGGACCGGTAATCGGGAAGGTCGGGATCTGCCGGTACTGGAACTGCGCACTAAGCGGCTCGTTGATCGGTTCCTTGTGCGTCCGGTCGATGTCGTGCACCGAATTGGGCGCGAGGTTCGGGTTGGTCTGGCGTTGGCCCGCGTGATCGAACTCGCTGGTCCGGTAGAACCACTGGTGCCGCTCGGACCGGTGGACCACGTATTGCTTCGGGTCGGCAGGTTCCTGCTGTCGGGCGAGGATCGGTTTGTCACTGAGGCCGTTGACGTAATCCCGGGCCAGGTTCTCGCTCAGCGTGCCGAGCCCCTTGAGCGGATACGCGCCACCGATATCGCTGTGCGCGCCGCCGACGGTGACATTGAGAAATCGACCGTCTTCGCTGAGCGTGTTGGTGCCATTGGTGCGCGGCAGATGCTCGGAACCCTTGAACAGATTCCGCCGTTCGTCTTCGGCGAAGATCTGCATGCCCGATACCACCGATGGCGGCAGCCTCCGATCGTAATCCTGCGGGTTTCCAGTGCCGACCGGGTCGTGCAGCATCACCGCCTGCGCGACTTTGCCTGGCTCCACCAGCGGCGGCTTGTTGTACTGCACGCCGGACACCAGACCGTTGTTGTCGTAGGTGTATTTGGCGCCGGTCGGGTCCTGGATGCCCCGGTCCTCGACCAGACGGGTGAAGAATGCAGCCTGTTCGGCGCCGCGGCTGAAGCCCATCGCCGCGACCCGGATATCGGCCTCGGGATTGCGACGCAGCCAGTCGGCCGATTGTTCGATGAACATCTTGTACATCGTTTCGGCGCGTTCTTCGAAGGTGTGCCCTTTCGCGCCGTCCCAAGTGCCCTTCAGGCCGCCCTGCGTGCCGGGCCCGGTGACGTAACCTGAGGCAATATTCGGCAGTTCACCGCTGTTGTGCTGGTTGCGGATGTCCTGGTAGATGCGCGCGACGCTGGTCTGGTGCGCGGTATCGGCCGTGAACATGTCGTTGCCGGTGCCGTCCAGTACTGCGAGGTAGAGCTTCTGGTTCGGCTTGTTGGAGTCGATCAACTACGGCACGCGCATCTGGCCCAACTGCGCGTTCGCATCGCGATAGGTCTGCAGGTCATGGGCGTTCGCCGGATAGACGTCAACGCCGTCATCCTTGCCTGGTCCGCCGCCGCCCTTGTCTTTCTCGCTACCGGCCATGATGACGCTCCTCGGGAACTGTATGCGCTGAATCCTGATACACAAATTGCTGCCCTTCCGGGCCCGGTTTCCCAAACGGAAACAGCATCAATATGTGTGGCTGTAGACCCGGATCAGATCGTTGCGCGAATAACTGAAACGGTTGCCTGGAATCTGCGCCTCCCTGGTCGGAATCATCGTCCTCGTATAGACGTTGACGGTACGGTCGTTGATTTCCAGCACGATATGCGTAAAGCCGATCGATGTGTCGTCGGGGATGTCTTCGCGCGGCAGGTTGTGGCGCACGAGCTGGCCCTTGAACAACTCCGCGAAATCGATCTCCGCCGATAGCGCCTCGCCGCCCTTCGCGCGCCATTCGAGTTTGGCGGGTGCTGCGAAATTGGCGATGTCTCCATAGCTGCCGACCATGATCTCGTCGTAACGCTCCGGTGTGTGTACCGACGCCGGCGGCGTGTCTTTGGCGTCGCCGTGATCGATGCCGGCGTATTCGATCTTGCAACCCTGCGTGTCAAAACAAACCGCGCCGAAGAGGTGGCGTTTGAAGAACAGCGGCCAATCGGCAACGGTGCCGGTATAGGGGCGGTCGGTCGCGGTCGCGACGGCACTCGGGGCGGAAGAGGTCATGGCGGGATGGCACCCTGAAATCATCTGCGCAAACGCGGTAATGGCAATCGCCACGACACTGCGCCATCTGCGCGGGGAAAACGACGAAACGGCATTGGACATGCAGGCGTCCTGGAAGCCCAAGAGGTTCAGCCTACCGCTTCTGGCCTGCCGCTGCCAAGCCGGCGGCAGCTTTGCGGCACGTTACGACCAACGTGCTTGTCATGCTGCTCGTGAGACACTGATTTTTTCTTGTCCCGGCTCATCATTTCCGGTTTTGATCGCATCCTTGTTCAGGACGGGATAGTCCCTTCGTTTGAAGGACTGGACATGAAGCACAAAGGTCATGGTGCGTCGTTGAGCTCCAGCATTCTGTGGGGCAGAACTGACGAGCACTAAAAGCATCAAACCCCTCAAGCTTTTGGAATGGCGGTTCTGGCCGAACGACCATTGGCAGACAGCGGCTCAGCCAGCCACTTGTACAACCCTCCCGTGTTCCACGTGAAACGTTGCGGCCGGGTTTCGTAGCCCGCAGAGCGATGTGGGTGCTTCGGTCCCGGTGATAAAGACTTGGGCACCAGACGCTTCCAGCCGTTCGAGGACACGCCGCTGATGGTTCTGATCCAACTCGGAAGCGAGGTCATCAAGCGCAACGACCGGCCAATCGCCGCAGGTGGCGGCATGCTGTTCGGCTTGAGCGAGCAGGACGGCGAGGGCGCTGAGCTTCGCCTGACCCCGTGATAGCGCTTCGCGTCCCGGAAATGCGGCGTAGTCGATACGCCAGTCTGCCCGGTGCGGGCCAACCGAAGTGAACCCATTCGCCAAATCACGGTCCCGGGCGATCAGCAGGGCATCCGCCAGGGACAGATTATCCCGTGCCCAGCCGGGCTGGAATGCCAGGCGCGGTTGTCCAAGCGACGGCGCAAGCTCTGCCGCCATTGTCTGTAGCAGAGGTTCCAGTGCGTCGAGATAGGCCTGCCGGCGACGGGTCAAGGGCTCTCCGCTGTCCGCAAGCTCATGGTCCCAAGCCTCCAACTGGCTGTCCCGTACCCGGGCCTTGAGCAGAGCATTGCGCTGTTTAAGGGCACGGGCATAGCGACGCCACAGGGTCAGAAAACCGCGGTCTTCGCCTTCAACTGTCGGGCCAGCCTGTTCCACGTGGAACAGACCCCAATCGATCAGGCGTCGTCTTGGCTCTCCGCCGCCGGTGATCAGCGCATGGCTGCCTGGCTCGAAGGTCACCACTGCCAGCGCAGCGCAGAGTTCACCGAGCTGCGAGACAGCTTCGCCATCAAGACGCCCTTCCCAGCGTTGACCCGTATGACGCAGACCGGCGCGTCGCGCACGCCCGCTCACGTCCTCGCGCCACTCGGCGAACACTTCGACCGCCTCGGACTCGGTCCGGACGAGGCCATCCCGGACCCGCCCGCGAAAACTTCGGCCGTAGGCCAGCAAGTGCAGGCCTTCCAAGAGACTGGTCTTGCCCGCCCCATTGTCGCCGGTGATCAGATTGATACCCCGCGCCGGACGCATGCCAACATCAACCAAGCAACGGACTGCGGTCACCTGGAGACGGGTCAGACGCATACGTCGCCCATGGCCGTGAAACGGTAGAAACAAATACGCCCGGCAGCGGCCGGGCGATTGTGGGTGGGCTTTTTATGTTCCACGTGGAACCGCAGCTTGGGCATCAGAGGCGGAGCGGCATCACCACGTGCCGGCACTTCTCGCTGCTGG
>JANLSB010000771.1:0-3672 GCA_031362125.1 Lysobacterales bacterium
CATCAGCACGGAGGCGTCGGCGGCGATGTCCTTCGCGCCCGAGGCGATGACCGTGCCCTTGAGTTGGTCGATGCCTTCGCCGAATCCGAACAACTCCTCGACCCGCGCGCCGTCCCATTCGTTGCGGCAGTACAAACAGACCAGCAGATCGGTGCCGAGCTTGTGGCGGATGTCGGTCGAGCCGCACTTCGGGCAGCGGTTGAGGCCGTCGCTGAGTTCGGTCGCGGCGGTGTCGATGGCGACCGGGTCGGGCGCTTCGAGTTCCTCGCGGATGGCGTCGGGCAGGGTGGATGGGTCCACCGGCAGGGTGCCGGGCAACGGCGGCACATCCTGCGGCGAACCCGGGCCGGTGACGGGCTGTGCCGGCAACGGTGGTGGCGTCTTGAAGTCGGACATGGTCTCTGCGCGCCCGGGGCTTACAGGCCCAGCGCCTTGGCCTTGAGCGCGTCGTAGTCGTCCTGGGTGATCAGGCCGAGTTCGAGCATCTCCTTGGCCTTCTTCAGCTTGGCGATCGGGTCATCCGCAGCGGGCGCGGCAGGTGCCGCCGGCTGCTGCAGGCCGGCGAGGCCGCCGGTCATCCCGGTCGCCATGCCGATGCCCACCAGACCTGCGGCGCCGCAGTGTTCGCCCGCCGACTGGATGCCCTGCGCCACGCTGGCCTGCAGGTTGGAATTGCCGCGCGAGCCCGACAGTGCATCGGCGCGCTGCACGGTCTTGAGCAATTCGCGGGTGTTCGCGTCGTACTCGATCGAGATGATGGCGGTCTTGACGATGGCCAGGCCGCGATCGGACTTCCACTGATAACCCTGCTCGACCGCATCGGACAGGCTCTTTGCGAAGCCGAGCGAATCCTGCTGCAGCTTGGTGATCCGATTGCCCTTGGCGGGATCGTTCGTGTACAGGCTGAAGGCGGGCGCGAGCGAACCGACCACTTCGTTGAACAGCTGGCTGGCGGCGGCGTTGTCGAGGTCGGTGAAATCGAAGACCTGGCCCGGCTGCAGATAGCTGGCCGGCACGAAGTTTTTCACGAACAGGATCGGGTCGACGATCTTCAGCGTGTACGAGCCGCGGGTCACCGCCCCGACCTGGGTGTTGAGGAAGCTGTCGTCCCAGTAGATTTCGGACTGCGTACCGAAACGGTTGTCCGGCAGTTCCTTGAGCGAGACGAAGAACGCGGCCTGCTGCGAACCCGGCTGGCCGCCGAACTTGAAGCGCTCCCAGGTCTGCTTGATGAGCGGGCTGACGATGCCGTCGCCGGCGAAAATGGACTTCGAATTGAGGTCGTCCGACCGCCACTCGTAGCCGCCCGGCTCGGCGACGAAGCCAGTGATCTTGCCGTCCTGGAACAGCAGCAGCCCGTAACCCTCGGGCACGACGATCTTCGACCCGTTGGTGATGATGTTGGAGGAAGCGCTGGTGTTCGAACCGCGCCCGGCATTGGTGCCCTGCGGGACCGCCGCGAACAGCGCCGCCGTCGACGGCAGGCCGGCCGGCACCGTGTAGAAGTCCTTCCACTGGTCCGCGAACATGCCGCCGACCGCACCCACCACCGCCTGCACAAGACCCATGACTACTCTCCGCGATTCGTGGCCGGGCGCCATGCCCGCCATGCCCGCGAACTATACACGCGCCAAAGTCACGCGAATCACCGGCAACCCGAGGGCGGGTCTTGACCCGCCTGTAGAGTCAAACAACGGCTTCACATCCGCCGAGCGCTCGATGCTGACGACGTTGCCGGTTGGTAAGTCACTATTCGAAGATCGGCGGGTGCAAGACTGCCATACGGGCTACAACGATGTTGGCGAATGAAGGCTGCAAGGCGCACGCGGTGTTGTGGGGTGGATCAAGGTAGCGTCGCACACCTTCTTTAGAGACATCCGACGCCGCTGGCGGTCATGGCGCATGGCGCATGGCGCATGGCGCCTTCGACTTGTGCGCTCTATGTGGCTGCGATGGTGTGCACTTGCTCCCGGCTTTCTCACTCCAAGGCGAACAGCACCACGGCGCCGACGATGACAAGTGCGATTATCAGGGCTGCCATCAAACCGACGCGCTTCCCGGGTGCGGTGCTCGGTGTCTGCTTTGCCATGTCAGGCGTCGGAGCCTGCTCGGCGGCCACAGGGGCGGGCGTAAAGTCCCCGCCCGTGCCCAGCATGTCCAGCACCCTGGTCATGGCAGACTCGTCGAAGCGGTAGGGATCGAACGTCTGTAGCCCGAGCTCGCGCAGCAGCGCTTTCATGTCTGTGTCGAGCGGCACATACTTCATGGACCAGGTCGCGAAGCTGGTGCGTTCGATGGGGCGGCGCGTGAGCACCTTGAGATCAGTGTGTCGCGGATCCAGGAGCAGGGCAGCGTACAGCCGCTCCACGTCTGCGGTGCGGCCTTCCAGGCACTGGAAAAAGCACCCATCGCCGAAGTACAGCGCTCCGACCAGGCCGCGCCTCGAATTGTTGATGCGCGACTGCGCCAGGATGCGTGCGACGCTGGGCTCGATGCCCAGCTCGGCGGGCATCGTGGTGAAGGTCGAGCGGCTCACGTAAACGATCTGGACCAGGTCCGACAAGGTTTTGTCTCCTATGCATCAGTGAGTTCGTGCCTGCACAGCAGGCGACAGACGGCCACGCCCGGCGTGCCGCGTTTTTTACCATACTTAATCTGGCGACTATGGATGCAACGGGCTGTCGGTGGCAAGGGGAGAAGGTGGTCGCGCGTTGCAGCATCCGCCGCAGGGATTCCGCTTCGCGAGCCAGAATGGGCCACATAGAGGAAGATGGTGCCGACTCCCTGTCTTGGTGCCGCCAATGGTGTGGTTCCGCGTTATCCCGATCCTGCTGCTGATCGTGACCAATACCCTGGTGCACGCCTTGCCGCTGCTCGCGATGGCGTTGTTCAAGGCGATTCTGCCGTTCAAACGCGCGCGATTGGCCTGCAATCCGCTGTTGACCGGCATGGGCGAAAGCTGGATCGCAGTGAACAGCTTGATGATCGATTGTTTCACCCGCACCCGCTTCATCATCAGTGGCGCCGATATGCTACAGCGCGATGGACACTATCTGGTCTTGGCCAATCACCAGTGCTGGGTGGATATCGTGGTATTGCAGAAGGTGTTCAACAGGCGAGTTCCATTCCTTCGTTTTTTCTTGAAACGGCAGTTGTTCTGGGTGCCGTTGCTGGGGTTGAGTTGGTGGGCGCTGGATTTTCCGTTCATGGGCCGCTACAGCCGCAAGCAGATCGCGAAGAATCCGGAACTGGGCAAGCGCGATATGGAGGTTACGCGTCGCGCCTGCGAAAAATTCCGCGACATTCCGGTGTCGGTGATGAACTTCGTGGAAGGCACGCGATTGACGCCGGACAAGCATGCCGCGCAGGCATCGCCGTATCGTCATCTGCTCAAGCCGAAATCGGGCGGCGTGGCGTTCGTGATCGACGCCATGGGCGACAGCCTGCACGCGATCCTGGATGTCACCATCGTCTATCCCGACGGCCCGCCTTCGATCGTGGGTCTGATCGGCGACCGTCTCCCGGAGGTGCGCGTGACAGTGCGGCAGCGACCGATTCCAGACGCGCTGTTCGGCGGCAGCTATCACGATGATCGCGCCTTCCGCGCCCGTTTCCAGCAGTGGATGAATGGCGTGTGGGAGGAGAAGGATGCGGAGATCACGCGGCTGCTGG
>JANLSB010000817.1:0-4580 GCA_031362125.1 Lysobacterales bacterium
CCGACCAACTGCTGAGCAGGAGCAGCGCGAGGGCGAGATAGGCGATGAGCTGCGGCCTTACGTCGCGGAGGCGTTCGCGCAACAGATACAGGCCACCCAGGGTCAGCAGCGCCACCCATTGCACCACCAGCGACAACAGCCCGAAGCGGATCCAGCGCCCCAATGGCGCATCCCCGGCCAGTGTCAACACCGCAGCCAGACCCTCAGCCGCGAGCACGACCCAGATCACCACCCGTCCCTGCCAGAGACTGTCGAGCGGTGCCCCGGTCTTGACGGGGACGGTGGGCGATGGCGGGGTGCTGGAGGCGATCGGCATCGCACCATCATGCCCCGGCAGCGCCCGAACGGGCAGGGGCACCGCTCATGCGTCCGTGCCGGCCGCCCATCGGCCATCGGTTGGTGGCCCCCGGAGGCGGCCCTATGCTGCCTGCCATTGACCCATGGAGGCGAAATGCGAGTCTTCCGCCGAAGCATCCCCCGATACACGCGCGCACCGGCCTTTGCCGCGCGCGGATTCACGCTGGTCGAGTTGGCCATCACCCTCACCGTACTCTCGGTACTCATGGCCATTGGCGCTCCGCTGTTCACCGGCGTGATCAACGGCAACCGGTTGACATCCAATGCCAACGAGATTGTCGCGGCCCTGCAGATTGCACGTTCGGAGGCGCTGCGCCGCAACGCCCGCACGTCCTTCTGCCAGAGCAGCAACGGCACCACTTGTTCCAACAGCGCGACATGGCAGGGCTGGCTTATCTTCGCGGACGCTGACGGCGACAACGTCGTCGACGCGGACGAAATCGTTCGCAGCGGTACGATCACTGCGCCGCTCGTTGTCGTTCCCAGCAGCAACGTCACCAATTCCCGCGTCACTTTCCGCGCAGACGGCCTCGCATACGTCGGCAACAACCTGTTGCAGGCGAATGTGCGCGTCTGCCTTCCGGTGACCAACCCCAACCAGAACGTACGCGACGTCAATATCGCGGTTGGCGGACGTGTCGCAGTCAGGGCCCCGGTGAATGCCGCAGGCGCCTGCCCAGCCCCGGGGAACACATGATGTCAGCGCCTGCCTGTGCAGTATTCCGTCGTTCCGGTCGGCGTGCGCCGAAGTCGGGCGCCCGCGTTCGGGGTGTCGGCCTCATCGAAGTGCTGGTCGCCGTTCTGGTGCTGGCGATCGGTCTGCTCGGCGTCGCAGCGATGCAGGCGATGGCATTGCGCAACAGTCAGAGCTCCCTCGAGCGCAGCCAGGGCGTGATGCATGTCTACACGATTCTCGATGCGATGCGCGCCAACCCGCAGGCGGCTCGCATCGGCAGTTACGACATGGGCCCGACCTGCGCGGTACCGGCTGCCGGCAACCTGGTCGCCAACGACAAACGTGCGTGGATCGACACGCTGCAACAGAACCTCGGTAACACCGCCTGTGGTCAGGTCGCCTGCAACGCCGGGCTGTGCACGATCACCGTGCAATGGGACGACTCGCGCGGCAGTTCCGGGTCTACGACGCAGTCCTTCAGCACGACGACACGCATATGATGAACATGACCATTTCATACCGGCGTTATGCCATTCGTGGCCGGCAGTCGGCCCGTTCCGACATGCGCGGCCTCACCCTGGTCGAATTGATGATCGCGATGATGCTCGGCCTGCTCGTGGTCGGCAGCGCCAGCGCGATCTTCATCTCCAATCGCCAGACCTATCGTGCGACCGAAGGACTGGGCCGGGTGCAGGAGAATGGTCGGATGGCGTTTGAGCTGATGGGCCGCGATCTGCGCGAAGCCGGGGGCAATCCCTGCGGTAACGCCGACCGCAAAGAACCGTTGAAACTGGTCAATCTGGTCAACAGCTCGACAACGCGCTGGTGGACCAACTGGAACAATGGCGTCACCGGGTACGAAGGCGCGATTCCACTGGGTAGCCCAGCGGGCCGCGTGGCAGGTACCGATGCGGTCGATCTGATGGCGAGCGACAGTTCGAGCGCCGCCACGATCTCCCAGCACACGCCAGCCACAGCGCAATTCCAGATCAACACGACCGATCACGGATTCAGCACGTCGGACCTCGCGATCGCCTGCGATTGGCGGGAAGCATCGCTGTTCCAGGTCACCAGCGCGGCCACAGGCAGCAACATCATCAAGCATGAAGCGTCGGGCAACCCGGGTAATTGCTCCAGTGGCCTGGGCTACGCGAGCGCAGCGGGTGCCTGCGCAGGGCCTGCGAGAACGAAACAGTATGGGCCCAATCCCTTCGACGCCAGAGCGAGTGCGACAATTGTCCGGATGCAGCCGGTGCGCTGGTATATCGGCACCAGTGCAGGCGGGCGATCGCTGTTCCGCAGTGCCGTCGTGAATAACGGCGGCGTGTTGACGGTCACCAATCAGGAAATCGCCGAAGGCGTCAACAATATGCAGCTCCAATACCTGCTGGAAGGTGCCGCTGCTTATGTCGACGCCACCGCGGTACCGGCCAATCGTTGGAACGATGTCATCGCAGTGCGCGTGACGCTCGACATGCTCAGCGCGGATCGCGCCGGTGTCGGCGGCGCACAGCTAGCTCGCCGTATCGTCAATACCGTCACTCTCCGGAATCGCATGGAATGAACATGCAATCACGCTATCCCATCGCGGCCCGCAGTCGCCAACAAGGCGCCACTCTGGTCGTGGTGCTGATTTTGCTGCTGGTGATGACGCTGTTGGGGCTCGCCAGTCTTCGCAGCACGATCCTCGAGGAGCGGATGACGGCCAATCTGCTCGATCGCAGCCTGGGCTTCCAGGTTGCGGAAGCGGGGCTGCGCGAGGCAGAGGCGACGCTCACGCCTAATCCCACCTTCCCCGGTGCAGGGTGCAGCCCCGCCGGCCTGTGCGCGCGCCCTGACCCGGCCGTTGCCGATCGCTGGCTCGATGCCGGGTTCAACGGTTGGCGCGCGGCTTCGGTGTCCGATCCCAACACCGATGCGCCGCAATACATCGTCGAAGAAATGGGCGAAGGCCCGAATTGGCGCGATTGCGACAAGCTCTCGCCGATCCATCCCCTGTGCCTGACGCCGCGTTACCGCGTCACCGTGCGCAGCCAGCAGGACGGGCGCGCATCCGTTCTGCTGCAAACCGTTTATGCCGGCAAATAATCCGAGGCAGCCGTGAACAACACTTCCCGCACCGCCCACGTCCGTTCCGCACGCAAGTCGCGTCTGGCGCCCTTTCTGGTCTGCATCGCCACCGTGCTGGGCTTGCCCGTGCACGCTGCGGTTTCGCTGCCGGACACGCCGATGCAGACCAATAACGGCGTGCCGCCGAATATCTGGTTCATCCTCGACGACTCCGGGTCGATGGCCAGTACCTTCATGCCCGACGATGTCCCCGACACGGCGCCGAACCGCATCGAGACGCAGACCTATACCCGCAACACGATCTACTACAACCCGGGTTCGACCTATCGGGGTTGGCAAAGTGCCGACGGCAGCTTCATGGCCGATACGCCCTACACGGCGGTGTTCAACAGTACGACCGTCGCTAGCGGCGGCACCACCAACCTCAATGGTGCTACGCAGACGTTTTATATTCCGTTCACGACCATTACCGACTTCGCCGACTCCCGTCAGTACTCGCGATACCAGTTCCTGACCGACGGCACCGTGACCAAGTGCGACTGGCGGACCACCACGCCCGTCGGCTACAACACCTGCACCAACAACGTCACCTCCTTCAGCTGGCCGGGCGGGATCACCCGCACCCTGACCCAGGAAAAGCAGAATTTCGCCAACTGGTTTTCCTATCACCGCACCCGTACCAAGGTCGCCAAGGCCGGTGCCAGCTATGCGTTCAACGATACCAGCGTATTCAACGCCGACAACGATTACCGCGTCGGCTTCACCACCATCTGGCAGCGCAACGAATTCCCGATTCCGGTCACCAACGACAACGGCCTGTTCCGCGGCAACAACCCCGGCGAGAATCGCAGGGTGTGGTTCGATCGCCTGTTCGCTGCGGGTGCCAGCGGCAGAACGCCGCTGCTTCCGGCGCTCACCCGGGCCGGTCAGTATTTCGAAGGCACCGCCAACACCGGACCATGGGGACCACAGCCGACCGCGTCGCAGTTCGAGTGCCGCCAGAATTTCTCGATCCTGACCACCGACGGTTTCTGGAACGATGGCGCGACCGCCGTCGGCAATTCCGACAATACGGCCGGTTCGGCGATCACCCGTCCCGACGGCCCGCCTTACACCTATGCACCGGCGCGGCCGTTCCAGGACAACTGGACCAATACGCTCGCCGACGTCGCCATGCACTACTGGAAGCGCGACCTGCGTACGGACCTCATCAATACGGTCCCGGCCTCCGCTTCCAATCCGGCGTTCTGGCAGCACATGGTCACCTTCGGCATTTCGATCGGCCTCAAGGGCACGCTCGATCCGAAGACCGACCTACCGGCATTGACCAGCGGTGCCAAGGTGTGGCCTAACCCGACGGATGTCGAGGATCTCGAGCGCATCGACGACCTGTTCCATGCTGCGGTCAACGGCCGTGGTGCGTTCGTTGCGGCCGGCAATCCCGATGAATTCGCCGATGGTCTCGGCAACGCACTGC
>JANLSB010000014.1:0-11478 GCA_031362125.1 Lysobacterales bacterium
GAACGCCGTGATCAGCATGTCGGGCATCGCCACTGCGCGGCGGTCGCCGACGCGGGTGACCATCGTGTGCAGGCGGTCGAAACCGCGCTCAAGTAGCGGAATATCCTGTTTTTCGAGGTGCAGGCGGTGCTCTGCCGCAGCTTCCAACAGCGACTCCATGGCGTGCCCAAGCTCGCCGATCGCCATGACCCCGGCCATGCGCGCGCCGCCTTTGAGCGTGTGCAGATCGCGCTGAAGCCCAGCGATCACATCGCGTTCCCCCGGGCTTTCGCGCAGGCGGACCAGCAACTGGTCGGAATGATCGAGCAGGTCGTGACCCTCTTCGACAAAGATATCGACGAGATCGGAATCGAGATCGGACATGTCCAATGCCATGTCCGGATCAACCACGCTGGTGCCGGTCATCAGCTCCCGAACCGTACTCGGCGCGGCAGCTTCGAGCGGAGCCGGTATTGCGGGAATTTCACCGAAATCGGCGAAAGCAGGCAGCTCGATGTGTTCAGCCGGCTCGGGTTCAAAACCTTCAGCGAGCAAGCGCTCGGCCTCCAGCAACTCCGCCTCGCGGCGATCGGCTTCCAACCGATCCTCTTCCAGCGCATCAATCGGCTGCGAGTTCTCGCGCAGCGCGGCTTCGAGACGCTCGGCTTCGACGCGCTCTTTGGCACGCTCTGCAGCCAGCCGCTCTTCTTCGAAACGGATGAAATCCTGCATTTCCTGCTCGCGCAGAGCAGCTTCGGCGCGCTGTGCTTCGAGGCGTTCGGCTTCGAGGCGTTCGGCTTCGAGGCGTCCGGCTTCGAGGCGTTCGGCTTCTAGGCGTTCGGCTTCGAACGACTCCATGAGCGCCAGCAGACGCTTGGCGTCTTCCTGGTCGGTCGGAACGCCGGTGTCGCTGCCGACCGGCGCAAGTGTGGTGGCCGGTGTATCGAACGATTGCCCAAGCAGACGGGCCAACTCATCTTCGGCATCGGCATCGAACGAAATGACTTCGCGCTGGGACGCAGCCGTGTCGGCATCGACCTTTTCGAGGCTGGGAGGCACGAGCGGAGCGACATCGAAATTGCCGTATGCGCTGAGGTCGAGCTCGGTGAGCTCGATGTCGCGCGGCGCGTGGGTGTCGTCATGTACGAAATTCAACGGCACGTCGACCATATTGATCGGCGTGGATTCCGGCAAACGATCGCGCAGCGCGGCGAAACGCGCGGCGAGCGAACCGCTGTGCGGCACGCGGCCGCCTGCGATCGACAATGCGGAGATCGTCTCGCGGACGCGCTCGGTCAATTCGCCGATCGAAGCCACGCCTTCGGCATCCGCAGCGCCCGTTGATGCGAGCAGACGACGGACATAACCTTCTGCGGGCGTCAGGGCGTCGGTAATCGACGGCACTTCAGTCATCGCAAAAGCGCCGTTCATGGTGTGGATCGCGCGAACGAGGGGCTCGTCGGCTGCAGTCGGAGCGCTGCGCGCCCGGACGAGCCAGCCATCGATGGTGCCGAGATGACCGCTGACTTCCGCCTGCAGAATCTCGAGCAGCACTGCGTCGACACTGACCGGAATGCCTTCCTCTTCGACCAGCGCACCGGGCGTGAAATCGGTCTTCACCGGTTCGAACTCGACCGCAGGCGCTGCTTCGGCGACAGCCGCCGCGAGCACGGGCATCACTTCCTCGCCACCGGAAATGCGGTCGGCGAAGGCTTCCATCGCGCGCAGATCAGCGGTGACTGCACCGTCGCCGCGAAGGGCTGCGTGCAACTGAGGCAGCGTCGCTAAGGCCTGGTCGACCATCGCGATGACAGGCGACGTCGCCGGGCGTTGCCCGTCGCGCACCTTGTTGAGCATGTTCTCGATCTTCCAGCTGAACTCGCCGAGGGTCTTGGCGCCGACCAGTCGGCCGCTGCCCTTGAGCGTATGGAATACCCGACGTACCGGCTGCAGCCGTTCGATGCTGTTCGGATCTGCCTTCCACGCGGGCAGCAACTGCCGCAGATTGGCGATCTCTTCTTCAAATTCTTCCAGGAAGATTTCGCGGATTTCGTCGTCGATATCGTCGCTCGTGACGTCGAAACCGGCCGCTATCGGCGCCGCCGCAGGCGGCGCAGACACGAGCGGCGCGGGATCTGGCGCCGGCACTCGCTCGACAGGGACGGCCGGAGGCAAGACTTCGCGCGGCGGTAGAAACAACGGGACAAAGGGAGCCGGCGGCGGTTCCACGGCAACGGGCGTGATGACGGGCACCTGCACGACGGGCGATTCTTGCAACGATTGCGAGATGGCGGGCGACGCTTCGGCCAGCGGCTCTTCATGCTGCAACGCTTCGATCGACGGCACTTCGACCTGCGGCGCTTCAACGTGCGCAGTTTCGGTGTGAACAGTTTCGGTGTGAACAGCTTCCGCGTGGACAGCTTCAACCAGCGGTTCAGACATGATCACTGTGGGCGCCGAAACTACAACCCCAGCCTCGACCACCGGTGGCGCAATATCGGGCACTGCCACCACGGGTGCCACGGCGCGCTCGGCCGGCAACGGCCAATAACCGAGGCTTTCAAGGCTGTTGCGGGTAATGTCGAGAATATCGTCCCGGGTCGCGCGGCGGTCGCGCAGTGCTTCCAGGTAATACTCGAGACTGGCGAGCGCATCAGCGAAAGTGTCGAGCTGACGGCCATTCGGAATGCGATGTCGACCAATCAGTTCGACTTCGGTGTACAACCGGACGCCGTCGAGATACTGCGCCGGCTGCGGCAACTCGAGAATGTTCAGCGCACCGGAGACTTCGCGCAACAGCTTCGGGACCTGCGCCAGTTCGGTATGATTCCAGGCGGTTTCGACGAACGCATCGAAAGCCTGACGCGCAGACGCGAAGTTGGTGATCGCTTCGCGCACGAGTACATCGAGCACCTTGCGGGCTTCGGCACCGGCCAGATCGTCCTCGCTGTCGGCGCTGTCGCCACTGGCCAGACGCGTGACCTGGTCGTCGAGCGATGCGTCGACGTACAACAACGCGCCGGCGATATCCAACAGCGCGGTTTCGTCCGCGCGACGCTTGCTGTCGACGATCTCCTGCATCGCATCGCGCTGCTGCTGCACGAGCGTGCGTGCCAGCCCGAGGCCGAGCATCCCGAGCGTGTCCGACACCCGCTGCAGGGCTTCGGCCTGCGGCTGCAGCACAGCCGGATCGCTCTGCCCCGTGCGCAGGTAGAGATCGAGCGCGTCCTTCACGCGCAGCAGATCCTCCTTGACCGCAGCGGCGACGGTGTCGAGGAGCGAGCGATTGCGGCCGGCGACGCTGCCGCGGGCGTGATCGAGTTCGGATTCGGTCGGACGCAGCGCGTCCAGATCGAAGACCTCGCGCAGTTTCATCAGCGCCGGATGGACCGATTCGCTGTGCGCGACGTGATAAAGCAACTGACGGGTAGGTTCGAGCGCCGCTTCGGGACGTGGGGCATCGAATCCGCCCTGATCGAACACACTGCGGGTTTCGCGATCGACGCTGGCGAAGGCCTGACGCAAACCGGAGCTGGACGTCATCGCGCCATCGCGCAGCGCACCGGCGACCATGGAGGCCACCCACAGCATGCGTCGCTGCGATTCGTCGGCGGTACGGGCGAGCAACGCTTCGGCTGCGAAATGCAGGCCTTCGCTGTCGCCCGGCGTCCCCTGCTCCGGCCATGCCACGAGGGCATCGCGAAACCGGGCAAGATACGGTGCGACGTCATTGGCACGCGCTGGGCCAGACGCCGATGGCGCGCGCGGCAGCGATGCAGGCAACGCACGATCGAGATCGGGCACGAACAGCGCGCTTTCGCTCATCCCCGCTTCGCCACGCGCCGCACGCAGCTCGTTGAGCATCGGCAACAGGACGATCGAAATCTCCTTGTGACCGCTCTGCAGACGCTCAAGGTAATCCGGCAGCAGTACGACGCCGCGCATCAGCGCGGAACAGGCGACTTCACGATCTGACACTTGCGGACTGGCGTTCTGCAGCGCGATCGAGAGATGTTCCATTTCCTCGGCCACCATCGCCGGGGCATACAGCTCGACCATGCGCAAAGTGCCCTGCACCTGGTGCAGCAATTCGGTGCAGACGCGCATGCGGCTGGTGTCGGTCGGATCGTCGGCAAAACCTTCGACCTCGACACGGACCAGACGCAGGGTTTCGTCGAGCTCGGGTTTGACCCAGCCCAGCGCGCTGTATTCGATCGCCTCGTGGAGCGCAGTCATCGTGCGCCTCCACCGGCGCCTAGGCGTCGGGTATCAAGATCGGAAGACATTCGGGTCATGTCGCTAGTGCTCCGCAGCGATTCGCCGGATCAGGCCGGGAGCTTGAAGTCGGCGACCGAACGGCGCAGGTCGGCCGCAAGTTGCGCAAGGTTTCCGATCGACTCGGCGGTCTGGTTCGCACCTTCCGAAGTCTGCGCGGTGATCGACTGAATCGTGGTCATCGTCTGGGTGATATCCGTCGCAGCAGCGGACTGCTGCTGCGCGGCGCTGGAGATGCCCTGAATCAGACCCGCGAGCGTGTTCGACACCGTTTCGATTTCGCCCAGCGCGGTACCCGCGTCCTCGGCCAATCGCGCACCGGCGACCACTTCGGAGGTCGTCTGCTCCATTGAGCTCACCGCTTCGTTGGTGTCGGCCTGAATGGTCTGCACCAGTGCTTCGATTCGTTTGGTCGCGTTGGAGGTGCGCTCCGCGAGTCGCTGGACTTCGTCGGCCACCACCGCGAACCCGCGGCCCGCCTCACCGGCGGAAGCGGCCTGGATGGCGGCGTTCAGCGCGAGGATGTTGGTCTGTTCGGAAATGTCGTTGATGAGTTCCACGATCGAGCCGATTTCCTGCGAGCTTTCGCCGAGGCGCTTGATTCGCTTCGAGGTTTCCTGGATCTGGCCGCGGATCGAGTCCATGCCAACGATCGTCTGCCGCACCACACCCGCGCCCTTGGTGGAGAGTTCCACCGAGCGCTGCGCCACGTCAGCCGATTCGGCGGAGTTTCTGGACACCTGGCCGATGCTGATCGCGATTTCGTTCATGCGCGTGGTCGCGGTGTTGATCTGCTGCGCCTGATGCTCGGCTGCTTCGGCCAGATGCATCGCGGTAGCCTGGGTTTCCTGGGCGCTGGACGCCACCTGCACCGAAGTGTCGTTGATGGTCTGCACCAGGCTGCGGAGCTGTTCAACCGCGAAGTTGATCGAGTCCGCGATCGCGCCGGTCATGTCCTCGGTCACGGTCGCCTTAACGGTGAGATCGCCTTCGGCGAGCGAACCCATTTCGTCCAGCAGGCGCATGATCGCCTCCTGGTTGCGATTATTCAGTTCCATCGAGCCCTCGAACCGGCGCCGCTGCGCGCGATTGAGGCTGAATACCAGGAACACGATCGAAGCAAGCGCGGCCAGACCGGAAATGATGCTGACCCAGATGTTGCCGAGAATGCTGGTATCGCGGAGCGAACCGAACGCGGTGAATGCGCGGAACAGGTTTTCGCTGTCGCCGAGCAGACGGCTGGCGCCGGTGGCCAATTCGCCGGCGGCCGACTGAGCGCGGAACAGATTCTGGGACGAGGCAAGGATCGCATCGAGATCCTTCTTCATCTCGACCCACTGGCCGTTGGCCTGATTCAATGCGCCGAGCGCTGCAGCGTTGGTCAGCTTCTGCACGTTCATCGGCTGATCGCCATTGCGCAGACCGTTGAGTACCTGCGCGAAAACGCCAGCGTCACGGTTGAGCGCATCGCCGGCGAGTGCGGCGCCGGGGCCGCCCGCGCGGATTTCCGTAACACGGCGGGCCATCGATGCGGCCAGCACCACTTGGCGCAGTGCGATGTAGATCTGGGACGACGGCGCGCCGCTGGCGGACATCGCGCGCACGACTTCGTCGAGCTGCGCCTGCAGCTGCGGTACACGGTCGGTGAAACGCTGCGCCTTGTCGGAGAGCGCGAGCACTGCGGCCTCGGACGCAATGATCTGCTCGGCATTCTTGCCCATCGGCACCCAGGTCGAGGTGACGGTGCTGATTGGACCGGAGACGTCCGGCGCATTGCCGAAGCGCTCGTTGAGCAGCTTCACATCGCTTTCAATCTCGGTCTTGGTGACCTTGAAAGCCTTGAAGGCCGCAGGATCGCCGTTGATCGCCTCTCGGCCGAGGTTGGCCAGTTTCTGCGAGTTCACCTGCAGATTCGATGCGGAGGTGTTGGCGCCGCCGAAACGCGCGGTCTTCCACAGGGCATAGCCCGTGTTGCCCGCAAAAAACAGCAGCGACACAGCCAGAATCCACAGCCACAGGCTGGTGCTCTGGCTGCGGCCTTTGCCGGCGACGGTATCCATCACAGTGCTCATGTCTCGCCTCGATCTCGTTTGAACTGTTGCAGTGAAAGTGTGTGCCGTCAGATGGCGGCGTGTCGGAATTCGGGCGTGCAGACCAGACGATCGAGGCTGAACACACCCCAGACGTCGTCCGCGACCCGGTAAGCGCGCTCGATGAAGCCGGCATACCGGCCGTCGGCCAGCCCTCCGGGTTCGACCTGCTGCTCATCCATGAAGGAGCGCTGGCCGTAGAGTTCGTCGATGGTCACCGCCACGTCACCGCCCGGCTGACGCAGCACCATCACCTTCTGATGCCCCTCGTGCAGTACCGAACGGGCGCCTTCGAGGAATTGTTTAAGGTCCACCACCGGCAACAGGTTGCTGCGCACGTTGGCCACGCCGAGCATCCAGCTGTGCGCGCCGGGCACCGGAGTGATCTGCGGCACGGTCAGGATTTCAGCGACCGATTCATACTTCGAGACAAGGCGACGTTGACCGATCCGGAAACCGATCCCGCGCCACAGGCCCGCTGCCTGCAACTGCTCTGGAAGGCCGGCGACGTGGGCGAGGCTGCGCCGTTCGTATTCGGCGAGCGTCTCGAAGGCGTCGATGAAGGCGCCTTCGCTGGCGCCACCATCGATGCCGGCTGCGCTGTCGTCGAGACTGATGTCGTCTGCGCTCATGCGCCGCTCCCGAGCAGTTGGTCGATCCGGGCAATCAGCGCGTCTTCGCTCGGCGGTTTGACGATGTAGTCCCTGGCGCCCTGGCGCAGGCCCCAGGCGCGGTCGGTCTCCATCCCCTTGGTGCTGACGATCAACACCGGGATGGCCTTGGTCGATGGCTCGCGCGACAACGCGCGGGTCGCCTGGAAGCCGTTCATGCCCGGCAACACCACATCCATGAGCACCACGTCGGGCAATTCGCGCTTGCAGACCTCGATACCGTCCTCGGCGCTGGTGGAGGCGATGACCTGATGGCCATGACGCTCCAGCAAGCGTGTGAGAACCGCAGTATCGGTCGGCGAATCTTCGATCAGCAGAATGCGGGCCATGAATGCCTGTCCCCCCGGTCAGGCGTTGACGTGTTTGCGGATGGCTTCGATCAGCTCTTCGCGGGTGAACGGCTTGGTCAGATATTGTTCTGAACCAACAATCCGGCCGCGTGCCTTGTCGAACAGGCCGTCCTTGGAGGACAGCATGATCACCGGCGTGTGCTTGAAGACCTGGTTGTTCTTGATCAACGCACAGGTCTGGTAGCCGTCCAGGCGCGGCATCATGATGTCGACGAAAATGATCTGCGGATGTTGGTCCGCAATCTTGGCCAAGGCCTCGAAACCATCTGTCGCGGTCACCACCTCGGCCCCTTCCCGCTTGAGCAGGGTTTCGGCGGTGCGACGGATCGTCTTCGAATCGTCGATCACCATCACCCGCAAACCCTGAAGGCCGCCGGCTGGATTCTCGTCTTGCGTCATCACGTCTCCCCATGCCTCCGGCGTTCGATGACCGTGCTGCTGGTTTGTCATCATTTTCAGACACCTATATCCCAGTCTGTCGCTGGACTGTCAAGTTTACATTAGCAATTTCCCGGCCAAGAACGAGAAGTCGGGCTTCAATGGTGCTGCCTTGTTACCATTCGGGCTGACGAATGTTGCAGGTGAACGCGGTATGCCGAAACTCGCGCGCGATGTGCTTGTGGTCATGGACCCGATCGAGTCGATCAAAATTGCGAAAGACACCACATTTGCGATGCTGCTCGAAGCCCAGCAGCGTCACTATCGGCTTTTTTACGTCACTCCCGGCGCATTGACGATGCGCGATGGTATGGCGTGCGCGGAACTGTCGCCGTTGACCGTTCGCGATGACCCCACGGACTGGTTTGAAACCGGACCTGCGTCACACCGTGCGCTGGGTTCCGCCGATCTGATCCTGATGCGCAAGGATCCGCCGGTGGATGCCGATTTCCTGCACGACACCCTGATCCTGAGCTTCGCCCAACGCGCCGGTGCGCTGGTCGTCAACGACCCACAGGGGCTGCGCGACCACAACGAAAAACTGGCGGCGCTGGAATTTCCGCAATGCTGCCCGCCCACACTGGTGTCGCGGCAGTCCCCGGCGCTGAAGGCGTTCGCGGCCGAGCATGGCGAAGTGGTGCTCAAGCCGCTCGATGGCATGGGTGGGCGCTCGATCTTCCGCTCGCGAGCCGGCGACCCCAATCTGAACGTGATTCTGGAGACCCTGACCGGCGGTGGCGTCCATCTGGTCATGGTCCAGCGCTATCTGCCGGAAATCGTGCAGGGCGACAAGCGCATCCTGCTGATCGACGGCGTGCCGGTGGACTATTGCCTGGCGCGGATCCCACAAGGCGATGAATTCAGAGGGAATCTTGCTGCTGGTGGGCGTGGCGAGGGCCGTCCGCTGACCGATCGCGACCGCTGGATCGCGGCCCAGGTCGGCCCGGAAATGAAGCGCCGCGGCATGCGCTTCGTGGGTCTGGACGTGATCGGCGACCATCTCACCGAGGTCAACGTCACCAGCCCGACCTGCGTCCGCGAGCTGGACAAGCAGTTCGGTCTGAACATCGCCGGGCTGCTGTTCGATGCCCTGGAGGCAACGGCGTAACCGATGTCCGCGACGGCCGCTTCCCTGCCCCCGCCGCCGGTGATCGGCGAAGACCAGCGCCTCGGGGCGACCCTGGTGCTGTCGCTGCTCTGCCACGGGCTGGTGATCCTCGGCGTGGGCTTTGCGCTGGAGCGGGCGGCGCCAGTGGTGCCAATGCTGGATGTGATCCTGACCCAGACCCAGAGCCCGCTGACCCAGAAACAGGCCGACTTCCTCGCCCAGGCCAACAATCAGGGCGGCGGCGAGCACGACAAGGCCAGCCGCCCGCGCGACCCGCAGCCGGGCACGGTGCCGCAGACCGAAACCGGGGTGGCGCCACAGGCGGTGCGTGCGCAGTCGCCGGCACCGCAGCCCCCGCCAGAGGCGCGGGTCATCGCCAGCCCGAACAGCGAGACCCGCGTCGCCAGCCCGAGCCGGGTGCTGCGGGCGACGGTGACTCCGCAACAGACCGGCGAGCAGAAGATCGAACACGACATGGCCATGGCGCGGCTCGCCGCGGAGATCCATCTGCGTTCAGCGCGCTACGCCAAACGCCCAAGCCGGAAGTTCGTCTCGGCCAGCACCCAGGAATACGCTTGGGCGACCTATCTGCGCGCCTGGGTCGACCGCGCCGAACGGGTCGGCAACCTCAACTATCCCGACGAAGCGCGGCGCAGGCAGCTCTCGGGCACCGTGGTCATCAATATCGGCATACGCCGCAACGGCTCGGTCGAGCGCGCCGATATCGTCCAGTCCAGCGGCATTCCGCTGCTCGACGACGCTGCGTTACGAATCGCGAAGCTGGCCGAGCCCTACCCGCCGCTCCCCAAGACCAAGGAAGATCCGGACATCCTCAACGTCGTCCGCACCTGGCAATTCCTGCCTGGCGGCGAATTGATCGACGAGTAGGTCGGCCCTGGCCCGACATTGCCATCCATACGTTGGCATCGTTGGATGATCGAAGCTGTTTCGATCCTTGTTGGAACAACCGGACAGATCGTAATGTCGGGCCAGGGCCCGACCTACGGTTCGGTGGTCATAGACGCGTCCAGCCGAAGCCTTCTCCGCTGCGGTAATACACGGCCGACGCCTTGCCGTAGAGCGACCGCATCGGCACCAGCCCGAAATAGCGGCCATCCGCACTGTTGCCGCGGTGATCGCCCAGCACCAGCGCCATGCCTTCGGGAATCGTGCCGGTAGCCACATCCGGGCCACCGCCATCGCGCAGATTCAGATGCACTTCGCGCGTGCCGAAATGTTCGATGTCGCTCGCGCCGGTATCCTGCAGCGGCTTGCCATCGATCCACAGCCGGCCGTCGACCAACGCGACGGTATCGCCGCCCACCGCAGCCACGCGTTTGATCAGCCGGGTGCCGTCGGTGGGCGATTTGAACACCACCACATCGCCGGACTGCGGCTCGCCGCGATCGATCAGCTCGATATCGGTGAACGGAATGCGCAGGCCGTAAGCCATCATGTTCACCGCGATCCGGTCGCCGGGCATCAGCGTCGGCTCCATCGAACCGCTCGGCACCTGGTAGTGGTTGGCAAGCGAAGTCCGGGCGACAGTCAACAGCAGGATCATCATCGCGAACGAGGCCCATTCGCCGCGCCAGAATGGAACCTTCTTCTTGTCGTCTCCGGCCAGTGCAGTCTGTGTCATGTCGTTCCCCACGCGAATGTTCGTTGAGCCATCGACCCGTAGCGACCGGCCCGAGTTCCCGTGACTGATGGCCTACCCGTCACGGTTCGATCCGAACCGCACCGTGATGTTTGTTCACCACCGCCCACGGCAGGATCGACCATGCCGGGTTGTCGCAGACCCGGCCAACGCGCGGGAAAATCGCACCCAGATACACGCCTTTCGCGGTGATGTACCAGGTCGGAAAATCCCAGACGTCTTCCATCCCATAACTGCAGCTTTCGTCGGTCTCTCCGGAAAATTCTTCCGGATACAGCCTGCCCATCTGTTCGGTGACCCAGGGCGCGAACACGTCGTTGCGATAGTCGTACCAGACCTGATTGCTGCCTTCACCGTAGGCCGGCGGCGTGCCCTTGCCCAGCCAAAGCACGTCTTCAAGCGCCAATTCGCGGCCGGTGCGCGGGTCGAGATTGAGCGGGCCGTCGCCGAAATCCGGATGCGCGCCGCCGCAGTAATAGCTGGCGAACAGACTCACGCTGAGCGCGTCGCGGCCGATGTAGCGCAGAGTCGTAGTGGATTGATGGTCCGATAGCGGCGATGCGGTGCAGTCGAGGTAGCTCTGCACTTGCTCCCAGTGTTTGCGCGCCAAAGTCAGATTGATCGCCCGCAACTGCGCCTCGGGATAGCCGGAGATCACGCGGAACAGCTCGATGTCGCTGGTCGGTTCCCGCCACCACTGCAGGCGATAGCCGCCAGTGGTTTCCAGCCTGCCGGCCTTGAGCGTCAGACCCTGCAACTGCAGGAACAAGTAGGGTTTGCTCGCGCGCAGTTCCGCGAGCGCGGGATCGTCGGTGGCCGGCAGAGTCGATGTCGACACTTTGCGCAGACGGATCGGCAAGCGTCTGCCTTTGCCGATCCACTCGCCGACGACCACGTCATCGCCGGG
>JANLSB010000100.1:0-1943 GCA_031362125.1 Lysobacterales bacterium
TGAAACCGACGACCGCGTCGTCCAGCAACGCTTGTCGATAGTAAAGCCAGGTGCTGCGTGCGATGTCCGCATCGGTGGCGCTGCCCGAAAAAAAGCTCTGCGGCACCAGCACGATGGGTTTTCCCGGCTGTGCGGCTTTGAGCCTGTTGATCAGGGTCGGGATTTCGGCGAAGAACGCGCTGGAAGGAACGTAACGATCGAAGCCGACCCAGTCGAGATTCTGGAGGCCGGAGACCTTGGCGTACATCGTCGGCTGCATAAGTTCCGGTTCCGAAAACACCGCCATCTGTTTGATGTCCGCCGCAGGGATCGTGGCGAGATCGGTTCTGACGCGATTGACCGCGGTCTGCATTGCAGTCAGGTCGACGTTGCTGCCAGTGTCGAGGAAGGGTTCATCGACGTGATACAGCGCGGCGATGTATTGCTGTTTCTTCTTGATCTTGTCGAAGGTGTTCTGCCACTGCGTTTCCCAGTCGGGCCGCAGCATCGGACCTTTGATGAAGAATTCCCAGCGGATCTGCACGACACAGGACTTTCCGGCGCACTTGCCGCCATCGACGCGATCGATCCCGTCGACGAAATTGAAGTTGGAGTGGGCGGCGACTTCGGGGATGTGCGCGCCATAGGGTGCGCTGTCGGCCCAGAAGTAACCCATGCGCGAGACGCGCTTCTGCGTGCTGGTGGCGACGCGGACTTCGAAATCGTCGAAGGTCGAAACCATGCCGCTACCGGGGTCGATGTAGGCGCCGAGGTAAGCGTATACGGTGCCGGGAATCGTGCCGATGTTGGCGCTGACGGGCGTGCCGTTGATCGTGCCCTGGAGGCTGCCGCTTTTCACCGTCAGATCGAGCCGGTATTCGCTTGCGGCAGGCACGGCGCCGACGCTGAGCGGAATCTGCGTGCCGTTCTGGAACAGCGCCAGCGTACCGTTGGAACGGATCAGCAGCCCGAAATCCGAGTCGGTGACCCAGCCGCGCTTGGCGTTCGAGTCGTCCAGCATCACCGAAGTCCACTCGCCGTCGCTGGTGCTGCCGACCACCGGGTTGGTAGTGACTGCGATCCGGTAACCGCCGTCCACGCCCGCCTGCAGCGGTGCGTTCAGCATCACTGCGGAGTGTTCGACGTGGAAGCTGAGCTGGTTGGGGCCGGACCATGGATGGTTGACCTGAGACCACCACTCACGGATGACGGGCTTGTCGTACCACGCGCCTGCGCGACGGACCCAGTTGCCGCTTGCGGGCAGATAGAGGCGGCGTTCGTCGAGGCGATCGTTGAGGCCGTAGTCGATGCCGGAATTCGCGCCATCGAAGGTATCGATGTGCAGGAAGTTCCAGTCCGCGCCGGCATGCGCGAGGCCGGACGAGAACAGGCTGGACGAGAACAGGAAAGCGAGCGCGAGCGGCAGGCCGGGCCGGCGCCTGTGGCTTGTGCTCGGCCCGCGGGGCGTCGGTGCGGAAATGGGGCACGGGTTCGTATTCATCCGGTGTATCGCTCCTTTGGGGTTTGTCGGGCGGAGGGGCTCAACCTGGACAGCGTCGTGCGCCGGCAAACAGGATCAGCGGACGATGATCGGGCGCCAAACGGCTGCAGGCGTTGGGCACAGCTAGGGCGGTCGGCGGGAGCGGCGTAAAAAAGTTGGCCAATCAACCGCTTGTGCAGGGATTCGGACCGGGGCTCCGTCCGGGCAGCGGGCGTGGGGCAGGTGTCTGCGGCGGGCTGGTTTATACTCGTCGACTCTGCGGTGTTCCACGGCTGCGCCGGCACGCCGCTGCAGCTCCGAACCCCCTCCACGACTGCCAACTCCTCAGGAGCGCCGATGTTTCCGCGCGATACCCGTATCGAAGGTTTCGATCCCGAACTGGCCGCGGCGATCGCGGCGGAAAACCGCCGCCAGGAGGATCACGTCGAGCTGATCGCGTCCGAGAACTACGCCAGCCCGCGGG
>JANLSB010000134.1:0-3660 GCA_031362125.1 Lysobacterales bacterium
GCGCTCGGCTTCTTCCGTCTCGTGCCGGCGATCGCGTTGTCTTTCTTTTTCAGGCTTGGACTCAGCGTAGAGAGTACCGGCGATCATCACCGTCAGGAGCAGGCTGCCAACCGCTGTTTTTTTGATCGAAATGTTCATCGCACGCTTTTCGGAAGGAGTATGACCCGGACGGGCTGGCGGCCCGCAAATGGCCCGCGAGACTGCTCGCGAGCAGTTGATCGACATTCCCGCTCCGTGGGCATCAACGTCCGACGCTACATTAACACTCGTTCATTCTCCCGCTTATACGCCGAAGGTCATGGGTCGGGTCTGAGCTGCTGCGTACGATGCTGGTTACGCGGATAAGGATGTCGAGCATGCAAGTGCCTGATACGGTGAGCGCCAAGCCAGGTTTCGAGACGTCTGAACAACCCCAGGAAGGTTTTGTCCAGACCTTTCCAAACAACGAGGCCGACGATATGCATCGCCGGCCTTGTATATGAACGTCGTTTTGGAACCGATTACTTCACCACGGTCCACTCGACGCCGTACTGGCCGATCAGGCCTTCGGTGAACACGGAGCCATTGCTGCGCCACAGGAAGAGATTGCGGTCGCTTGCACGGCTGAGAACCAGATCCTCGATGCCATCGCCGTCGAAATCACCGGTGGTGAACAGCTCGCGGTTCGACGCCAGACCGAAGGCGGAAGCGCCCTGGTAAACCGCACCGTCCATACGCCAGTAGGCCAGATAGATCTTGGCGTTGTCGCGCAGGATGATGTCAGCCTTGCCGTCGCCGGTCACGTCAGCGGTGCCGACCATGTTCCAGTCGGTGCCGTACTGGCCGATCTGGCGAACATCGAACCCGGTCCCGGTGCTGAGCCAGATGCTGGCGTTGCGTGTGCCCGGATCGTTCCACAACAGGTCGACCTTGCCATCGCCGTTGAAGTCGGCCACGCCGGCTACGACATAGCTCACCGGCGGGCTGTAAGTCTGGCCGCCGAGATAGACCGCACCGTTCATCAGCCAATAGGCGAAATTGCCGGTGGTCGGGTTGCGCCAGAGCAGATCGCCTTTGCCGTCGCCATCGATATCACCGGTACCGATCAGATTCCAACCGGCGGGGGTACCGCCGACCGTGCCCTGTGCGTGGGCGGTGCCGTTCCAGATGTAGCTGTAAAGCGTCTGTGTTGTGGTATTGCGCGCCAGCAGCGAGGTCTGCGGGATCGCGGTGAGGAAACCGGTCGCCGACGGCGAGAAGCCCGAAGCGACGCCAAACCCGCTCGCACCGGTATACACCGAACCATTCATGATCCAGTACGCGAGATACGAAATCGTCGGATTCCACAGAACGATGTCGCTCTTGCCGTCGCCGTTGAAGTCGTTGCGAGCCTGGCCGCCGAACGGAACCACTGCCGCGCGGAACTGCGCGATCACCGGCATCGCCAGGTTCAGACTGCGTGCGTTGTCGGCGGCCGCCGTGCCGGTGGGGCGACCGGTATCGGTGTAGTTGACGCTTGGATTGCCGAAGTAGTTGATCGAAAACTGGCTGCTGTTGGCAAGGCGGTAGGCCATCACGGTGTAGAAGCCGGTGGTGGTGGCCTCGCGGTAGCCATAGGAGTACGAATGCGTGCCGGTATCCGGTGGGGTGCCCGCATCTTCGATATTGTGCTGTTGCCCCATGTTGTGGCCCAACTCGTGGGCAAGGCTTTCCTCCCGGCAGAAATAGGTACGGCCGTCGCCTTCGTCCACGTCGGTACCGTCGCTGACGATCGAGTAGCCGAACGGCACGTCGGTGTTGTCGATCGTGAATCCGCCGCCGCCGAGGAGCCAGGCGATTCCGCAGCCTTGGTGCTGCGGCGCCTGGAACGGACGGACCAGCGAGACGAGGTCACCGCCGTACTGGTCGCGTGCAGTCCGCAGCGGCACCAGTTCGGTGGGAACCGTTTGCGCGGTGCAGCCGGTGTTGGTGCAGGTGAAGCCGGTCACCGCTTCCAGTGCGATTTCGTTGCTGTTGGTATCGGTATAACTCACCTGCACCGTACGCACCAGACGGACGCGCGGGGTGATGAGACTGTTCGCGTAGCCCTGATTGGTGATGGCGATCAGGTTGGCGAGGCGGGTGTTGGCATTCGCTGCGCTGCCGTATTTGGTGACCAGACCATTGGTGAAGCCCAGGACCACGTCGACAGTATTCGCGGCGCTGGCCGCTTCGGCGCTGGAGGCGGTGATGGCAGCAGTGCTGCGCTTCTTCGCGCTGACGGCAGCCGCCACGCTCGGCGGGATCAACACGTCGGACTCATCCGCATCGCGGCCCAGGTTGCCGTCCAGCATTTTGCTGGGGTCGCTTTCGACCAGCCAGGAGCGGCCGGCGGACATCGTCAGGCGCAGTGCCTCGGTATCGCGCTGGGCGATGCGGCCGAACACCGCGCTCTCACCGAATGTGATCACGGCATCGAGGCCATCCTTGGTCTTGCCGACCCAGGACCAGTTGCCGTCGAGGCCTTCCTCGTGACGCAGGTAGTCGATATGCATGGTGCCGCCGGAAGGCATCGGCAGCTCGATCGACTTGCCGGGTGCCGCAGCGCTCATCGCATGGACTTCGCTCAGCTGCACCGCATGGTAAGTGCTGGCGCCGCGTTGGACCGGTTGCTGGCTACGATCGTAGGCGAGCAGCGTGCCGCGGTCGGGCATGGAAGCGTAATAGGCTGTGCGGCCGGTATTGATCCGGGGCGCCTGGGTCGAAGAAGCGGCGATGGCCTTCGAATTCGCGCGGGCCTGCGCACTTGTCTGCGCGACCTCCGATTCGGACGAACAACCGCCGACGACGAGCGCCACGGTGAGGGTGAGGGCAAGCTTGCGCATATGAGGTTGGTCTCGACATCGTGCTCCGATGACGGAGCGTGAGGGGCTAGCATACGCCCATGGATAGGGACGCCGCATCCTGCAGTCGCCTCCTGAAAGCCTGGGGTTGAGAAGGAGCGCGCACCCGAAACACTACCGGGTTCACACTTCGCAACATCTTCATACTTTGTGGCAAATGTGGCGGGTCGATTCTAGCCCGGTTTCCGCCGGCGACTCCAGTGCGATCCGGCGGCAGCATTGCCTCCTTCACGCACACTTAATCTCCGGTAAGCCCCCTCACCCGCAAAAAGAGGCGCCAACCGAGGTTGCCGGGACCGGAATCAGGGCCTCGGGATGCGGCAGCATAGGCATGCGCGCGGATCGGAATTGGGAGCACCCCGCGTTGAGCCTGGGGCAGAACGTAGAAAGGATTGGCATAGCCCGCCAACTCGACTGGCCGTTCAGGCCGGCGGGGCCACAGCAATGATCCGCAAACACTCCTCAGCGGGGTTTGCGCAGCACGTAGACCTCGTTCATGTAGCCCATCGCTGCGCTGCCGCGCGACTGGTAACGCCGGGTTTCAACATCGAAACCAGCGCGACGCTGGATCAGCAGCGGCAGATCGAAACCGTAGCGCCAGGTGACGATCGCACCTTCCTCAGGGCGCTGCGGATTACCATGATATTCGGGCTCGCCAACGACGCGCAGTTGCCCGTTTTCCATGAAGGCCACCTGCTCGCTCTCGAAACGCTGCGGCTCGGTCGGTGCAGTGAACACACACAGGCCGCCGGGTTTCAGGGTGCGATGGATTTCTGACAATGCCTGGAACGGCTGGAAC
>JANLSB010000207.1:0-2595 GCA_031362125.1 Lysobacterales bacterium
CTCGTCGGCACCCTGCGGCGCGCAGTCGAGGCCGGGAATCTGCGCCGAGCGGCGGACGCGTCGGGTCCACTCCGCGGCGCTGTGGAACTCCCGTCGCTGCACGAGGCCGAAACGGGCGGGCAGCGGCGCGGTGAGCAGCCCGGCGCGGGTGGTGGCGCCGATCAGAGTGAATGGCGGCAGATCGAGCTTGATCGAGCGCGCCGCTGGACCCTCGCCGATCATGATATCGAGCTGGAAATCCTCCATCGCCGGATACAGGATTTCCTCGACCATCGGCGAAAGCCGGTGGATCTCGTCGACGAACAGCACGTCGTGCGGCTGCAGATTGGTGAGCAGCGCGGCCAAATCGCCGGCTTTTTCGATCACCGGTCCTGAAGTCACCCGCAGATTGACGCCGAGTTCGTTGGCGATCACATGGCTGAGCGTGGTCTTGCCCAAACCGGGCGGCCCGAAGATCAGCACATGGTCGAGCGCTTCGCCGCGGCGCTTGGCCGCTTCGATGTAGATCGACATCTGCTCGCGTACCGGCTGCTGGCCGAGATACTCGTCCAGCCGCTTGGGGCGGATGGTGGCGTCGACGACGTCGTCTTCGCGGCTGGCGCCGCTGGCGATGATGCGGTCTGTGGTCATTGCGCGATTATGGCGACCCGGGCAGGACTTGGGGACATGACGGTGATCGGGCCTTGCCCTCGGCCAGTGGAAGCGAAACAACGGCAATGCCGCCGATCGCGCACTGGCAGCGAGCAACCGTGAAAAGAAGCCACCAGGAACAACATCAGATCTGCACCTGCGCGCCGAGTTCGACCAGCCGATTGCCTGGGATCCGGAAGAAGTTCGTGGCCGAGGCCGCATTGCGGTGCATCAGCGCGAACAGCTTGTCGCGCCAGATCGGCATACCGCGACGCGCGCTGACGACGATGGTCTCGCGGCTGGCGAAATAAGTGGTGTCCATCGGGTCGAAATAAATGCCGCCCTTGTCGCAGCTGCGCATCAGCGCCAGCGGCACGTCCGGGGTTTCCATGAACCCGAACCGGATGATCACCCGATAGAAATCGTTGCCGATCGACTCGATCTTCAGCCGCTTGTCCTTCGGCGCATGCGGCACGTTCAGCGTGTCCACGGTCAGGAACACGTTGCGCTCGTGCAGCACCTTGTTGTGCTTGAGGTTGTGCATCAACGCGTGCGGCACCACGGTCTTGTCGGCGGTCATGAACACCGCCGTGCCCGGCACCCGCACCGGCGGCGCCAGCATCAGCCCGGGCAGAAAGCTGTCGAGCTGGATGCCTTCCTTGCGGATTTCGGCACGCAGCAACTCGCGGCCGCGGCGCCAGGTGCGCATCATCGTGAACGCGCTGATGCCGATGAACAGCGGCACCCACGCGCCGATGCCGCTGAGCAGCTTGGCGCCGTTGGCGAACAGGAACGCGACATCGATGACCAGGAACATCGCGCACAGCGGCAGCACCCAGCGGCGCGTGTCCGGCCAGCGCGTATACGCGACGATCGCCAGCAACAGGGTGTCGATCAGCATCGTGCCGGTGACCGACAGGCCGTAGGCGGTGGCCAGCGCGGTGGCGCTCTGGAAACTCAGCGTGAGCACCACCACCGCCGCATACAGCATCCAGTTGATCGACGGCACGTAGATCTGGCCGATGGTGTCCTTCGAGGTGTATCTGATCGCCAGACGCGGCAGATAGCCGAGCTGGATCGCCTGCCGGGTCACCGAGAACGCGCCGGTGATCACTGCCTGCGAGGCCACCGCAGCGGCGACCGTCGCCAGCACCAGCATCGGAATCTGCGCCCAGGCGGGAATCGACATGTAGAACGGATTCGCCACTGCGGCCGGGTTCGCCAGCAGCACCGCGCCCTGGCCGAAATAGTTCAGCACCAGCGCCGGCAGCACGAAGCCGAACCAGCCCCACCGGATCGGAGTTTTGCCGAAATGCCCCATGTCGGCGTACAGCGCCTCGCCGCCGGTGACGGTCAGCACCACCGCGCCCAGCACGAACACCGCATGCCAGTTGTGGGTGGCGAAGAAATTCAATGCCCAGTAAGGATTCATCGCTTTGAGCACGATCGGATTCTGGGCGATGTTGTAGACGCCGAACGCCGCGATCACCACGAACCAGGTGATCATCACCGGACCGAACGCCTTGCCGACCTTCGCGGTACCGAATCGCTGCACCGCGAACAGCAGGGTCAGGATCACCAGACTGATCGGCACCACCCACTGCTTGAAGACCGGCGAAATCACTTCAAGACCGGCCACGGCGCCGAGCACGGTGATCGGTGGCGTGATCATGCCATCGCCGAAGAACAGTGCCGCGCCGAAAATACCGAGGATGCCGACGATATAGCTCAGCCGCGAACCGGTCTTGAGGCTGCGCTGCGCGAGCGCGGTGAGCGCCATGATGCCGCCCTCGCCTTCGTTGTCGGCGCGCATGATCACGATCACGTACTTCAACGTGACCACCAGCATCAGCGACCAGAAGCCGAGCGACAACAGGCCTTTCACGGTCCCGGCATCCGGGACCAGACCGTAATGCTCGCCGAACATTTCCTGGATCGTGTACAGCGGACTGGTGCCGATGTCGC
>JANLSB010000244.1:0-2928 GCA_031362125.1 Lysobacterales bacterium
GTCGAGACCGCGCACGCGGGCAAGATCATCCACCGCGAAAAATCGATGTATCGCGACATCATGGTCATCGAAAGCGGGCAAAACCGGTGCATGTCCTTCTCCCGGCGGGGCGGACTGCAGAGCTGCGTGTTCACCAACAACATGAACACCCTCGCGCTTCCCTACTCCCGTGGCATGCTCGCAGCGATGGTGGCGAATCCAGGCGCAAAGAAGGTGCTGGTGATCGGCCTCGGCGGCGGCGTGATACCGAGGGCGATACGCCGCATCGATCCGGCCATGCAGATCGACGTGATCGAAGTCGATCCGGCCGTTCTGAAAGTCGCGAAGCGCTATTTCAGCTACCGCGAAGATCCCGGTCTGCACACATACATCGGCGACGCCCGCATCTTCGTGCGCCGGCAGGCGCGTCTCGGTGTCCACTATGACCTGATCATGATCGATGCTTTCGGTCGGTTCTACGTGCCCGAACACATGATGACGCGGGAGTTCATCACCGAAGTGAAGTCGCTCCTCGCGCCAGGAGGCGTGGTCTCCTCCAATACCTTCTCGCAAGGGCTATTGGCGCCCTATGAAGCCGCCACCTATCAGTCCGTGTTCGGCGAAACACGCATCCTGGACATGATGATGGGAAGCCGGATCATCCTGGCTGGGCGGGATAGGCTGCCGCCAGCGGAGGTTCTTCGCAGGAACAACGCCGTGCTGCAGGATCGCTTTTGGAAGATCGGGATCTTCCCCGGCGAGCTGGATTCGCACGTACAGCCCAAGGCCGTCGGATACCGGCCGCTGACCGACCAGTATTCGCCCGCCAATCTGCTGATGGGGCAATAGCCCGCCCGAGCAGGCCAACGCAGCGGATCGAATCGCACCAGTGTGCTTGCAATGCCGACCCGCTGGCACAATAACGCAGACCCACATCATGGAATCGCCGGATGTCCTCCGCCTCGCCCCACGTTTTCGACGTCACCGCCCAAAGCTTCGAGCAGGAGGTCCTGCAGCGTTCCATGCAGATTCCGGTGCTGTTGGATTTCTGGGCCGAATGGTGCGGCCCGTGCAAGACCCTGGGGCCGATGCTGGAAGCGCTGGCGGCCGAGTTCGGCGGAGCGTTCCTGCTGGCCAAGGTCGATGTCGAAGCCGAGCAGGAATTGGGCGCGGCCTTCCAGATCCGGTCGATCCCGACCGTGGTCCTGATGAAGGATGGCCAGTTGCTCGACGGCTTCCAGGGTGCGTTGCCCGACGGTCAGCTGCGCGAGTTCCTCAAGCATCACGGCATCGAGCCCCTCGCGGCTGAAGCCACGGTGGCCGAAGAAACGCCGTCGCCGGCCATCGATCCACTCGCCGAGGTTGTGCGTTTACGCGATGAGATCGAGGCGGCGCCCGAAAACGACGGGTTGAAGCTCGATCTTGCCATCTCACTGCTGCAGACCGGCGATGTCGACGAAGTCGAGCGCCTGCTCGATGCCCTGCCCGCCAACCTGTCGACCGACGACCGCGCCGTGCGCGCCCGCGCCCGTCTGGGCTTCGCGACGCTGCTGAAACACGCACCGCCCGCCGAAGCGCTGAAGGCGGCGCTCGCCGCCAACGAGGGCGACCTGCGCGCACGTCACCTGCTCGGCGTGCATGACATCGTCGCCGGCCGTACGCAGGCAGGCCTCGAACACTTCCTCGAGCTGCTGCGCCGCGATCGCAGTTTCGACGACGGTCTGCCGCGCAAAGCACTGATCGACGCTTTCCGGATCATCGAGGACGACGATCTGGTCGGCCAGTATCGGCGCAAGATGTCGTCGCTGCTGCTGGTCTGATCGACGCATGGCACGCGAAATCACGGCGCGCCGCCTGCGCCGGATGATGAATCTGTGGCCACCGTTCCTGTTCTCTGGCATCCGTGTGCGCACGATCGCCGACGACTGGCGTCACGTCGAAGTCGAGCTGCGAGCGCACTGGTGGAATCGCAATTATGTCGGCGTGCATTTCGGCGGCAGCCTGTTCGCCATGACCGACCCGTTCTGGATGCTGCTGTTACTGCACGTGCTGGGCCGCGACTACATCGTCTGGGACAAGGCCGGCGAGATCGAGTTCCTCAAGCCAGGGCGCGGCACATTGCGCGCCAGTTTCCGGCTGGACGATGCCACGCTCGACGAGATCCGTGCCGCCACTGCAGACAATGACAAACACTTGCGATGGTTCGAAACCAACGTCATCGATGCCGAAGGCGCAGTCGTGGCCCGGGTACGCAAGCGCCTGCACGTGCGCAGGAAGCGCGAAACGCCCTCCAAATGAAACCGCCGCGCCGCCGGCACCGACGGACAGAGCCCGCCCTGCCCTCGACCAGAGCCCCACGCCGCACGATTCGACCATCCTCTCGGCGCGACAGGCGACTCTTTCACCCGGTTTACCGCTGAAGATGAGAATGCCGTCATGTAACCAGGCCCCAAAGCGCATTCACGCGACGCGTCACCTTGGGTATCCTCGACGGGTTACAGGGGGTGGTTCATGAGTTCGACGCAGACGGATCAGCAGGAAGGTATGCCGGATATTCCCGGCTACCGCCTGCTGCGCATTCTCGGGCATGGCGGCATGTCCACGGTTTACCTTGGCCATCAGTTGTCGCTCGGGCGCGAGGTGGCGATCAAATTGATGCGGCAGGAAGCGCTGACCGATGAAATCGGACGACGGCGGTTCGAGAACGAGGCCCGCACGATCGCCCGCCTGGACCACCCTCACATCGTTCATATTCATGAGGTCGGGCGCACGAGGGAAGGCCAGCCCTACCACGTGATGCCGGTACTGCCGCGCGGGCATCTGGGCAAGCGCAACCTCACCCGCGACGAATCCCGGGTGCGCGAAATCCTGGAAGCGCTGCTCAGTGCCCTCGCCTACGCCCACAGTCGTGGCGTGATCCATCGCGATGTGAAGGCCGAGAACGTGCTG
>JANLSB010000288.1:0-4097 GCA_031362125.1 Lysobacterales bacterium
GATCGACCGCGCTTGTTCCTACGTCGAAGCCGGCGCCGAAATGATCTTTCCAGAAGCGATGAAGACGCTCGACGATTACCGGAAATTCAAGACTGCGGTGAAGGTGCCGATTCTCGCCAATCTCACCGAATTCGGCTCGACGCCGTTCTTCACTACCGGCGAACTGCGCGACGCCGGCGTCGATATCGCGCTGTACTGCTGCGGCGCATATCGCGCAATGAATAAAGCGGCGCTGAATTTCTACGAAACGGTGCGCCGCGAAGGTACTCAGAAGAACATCGTCGACACGCTGCAGACGCGAGCCGACCTGTACGACTTCCTCGGGTATCACGCCTACGAAGACAAGCTTGACTCGCTGTTCGCAGAGAAAAAATAAGGAATGCCCATGAGCGAAGATGCCCCGCAAACGCTTCCAAAAGTAAAGAAATCCGTCGCCCTGAGCGGCACCGCCGCCGGCAACACGGCGCTGTGCACGGTCGGCCGCAGCGGCAACGATCTGCATTACCGTGGTTATGACATCCACGATCTGGCGACAAAGTCGACGTTCGAGGAAGTCGCGCATCTGCTGGTGCACGGTGTGCTGCCGACAACTTCGCAGCTCAAGGCCTATCGCATCAAGCTCAAACGTCTGCGCGGCCTGCCGGCGATCGTGCAGGAAGCGCTGGAACTGGTGCCCGCGAATGCGCATCCGATGGACGTGATGCGCACCGGCTGCTCGGTGCTGGGCACGGTGCTGCCGGAGCGCGACGGTCATCCGGCTAGCGAGGCGCGCGATATCGCCGACAGCCTGATTGCCAGCTTCGGTTCGATGTTGCTGTATTGGTGGCATTTCACCCGAAACGGCCGGCGTATCGATGTCGAGACCGACGATTGCGGAACCGCTGACGGCGGCGGCGTGGCCGCGCATTTCCTCACGTTGCTGCATGGCGAGCCGCCGAGTGCGCTACACGTTGATGCGCTCGACAAGTCGCTGATTCTCTACGCGGAGCACGAATTCAACGCGTCCACGTTCGCGGCACGGGTGATCGCCGGCACGGGCAGCGATATGCACAGCTGCATCACCGGCGGTATTGGCGCTTTGCGTGGGCCAAAGCACGGCGGCGCCAATGAAGTGGCGATGGATATCATTTCGCGCTACGGCAATGCGGACGATGCCGAAGCGGATATCCGTGCGCGGATGGAGCGCAAAGAAATCATCATCGGCTTCGGCCATCCGGTGTACACCATCGGCGATCCGCGCAACCCGATCATCAAGGCACTGTCGCGCAAGCTGTGCGCAGACGGCGGCAACCTGATGTTGTTCGACGTGTCCGAACGCATCGAGACGCTGATGATGGACACCAAGAAAATGTTCCCGAATCTCGACTGGTACAGCGCATCGAGCTACCACATGATGGGGATCCCGACGCCGCTGTTTACGCCGCTGTTCGTGATTGCACGCACTACCGGCTGGAGCGCGCATGTGATCGAGCAGCGCGAAGACGGCAAGATCATCCGCCCCAGCGCGAACTATGTCGGGCCGGACGATCGCGCTTACGTCGCCATCGACAAACGCTGAGCGCCACAAGATGTACCAGCACTGGGGCGCCAACATGCTGGTGGTGCTGGTCACCGTACTGGCGGTTGGCCTTGCAGTGCTGGTGCATTACGAAGGCTTGACCCTGCTGTCGCGCTGGCTGTGGGCTCGTCATGAAAGTCATCGACGCAGAAAGGTGCTTTACGGCATCTTCGCCGTGCTTGCGCTGCATGTCGCCGAGATTTGGGTGTTCGGCGCGGCGATTTGGTGCCTGCTGATGTTCCCGAACACCGGCATGGTTGCCGGGGCACATCCGCTGAGCCTGCTCGATGCGGTGTATATGTCGGCGGTGACTTACACCACGGTGGGTTTCGGTGATCTCGCCCCGATTGGCCCAATTCGTTTTCTCGCCGGCACCGTTGCGCTGACAGGCTTCGTGCTGATCACATGGTCGGCGTCGTTCACGTATCTGGAAATGACCCGCGACTGGCGCGAGCGCTGATTCGCCAGCATTTACACAAGAAAAAGCCGCGAAATACTCGGCTTTTTCGTTCTAACCTGTCGAGAGATCAGCTCAGACCTTCGTCCTTCAATACTTTCTGCACTGCGGTATCGGCTTCGATGCGCGATGCGAATGCGGCAAGGTTGTCCAAGCCGGCAATGTCGACGCCGGTGGTGCGCGCCCAGCGATAGGTGACATACAGATACGGATCGGCCACCGAGCGGCTGCCGGCCAGCCAGTCTTTGTCGGCCAGATGCGCGTCGGCGCGTTCGAACAGCGTGCGCACTTTCGCGCGTGCGGCATCCTTGGTCTTGTCGATCAGCGCAGCGTCTTCGAGATACGCGGTGCTGCCGAAGATCGGGTGGAACGAAGGGTGCACATCGGAGTTGGAGAACGCCACCCATTTGTTCACCTCGGCCCGGCTCTTGGCGCTGCCGTCGCCGCCCAGACCGGATTCCGGATGCAGATCGGCAAGGTAATTGAGGATCGCCGAGTTCTGGGTCAGCACCCAGCCGTCGTGTTCCAGTGCCGGGACCGCGCCTGCGGGATTGATCGCGAGAAATTCGGGCGTTTTGCGGTCATCTCGGGAGATCTGTACGGCTTCATAGGGTTTGCCGATCCATTCCAGCACGATGTGGTCTGCAAGCGAGCAGGCGCCGGGGGAATAATAGAGTTTCATGGGCGATTCCGATCATAGGAGTGGCGATGATGGTACTGCGTGCCGCTGCGCTCAACTGCGTACGGTGGAACGCAGTGTCGTCCGCGCAGCGCACAAGAAAACGGCCGCGAAGGTCGCGGCCGTGAGCAATTCGATTCAATGGTTCGATTCCGGCATCGAAACCGGGCGCGGCGTCAACCGCGACCGGGTTTGTCTTTCTGTGGCTTCAGCGACTGCACCTTCAGGAAGGTGTGATCGCCGATGGTCGCAACCTGATAGGCATTGCGCCAACTCGGCTGGGCGATACTCAAAGCCGCGAAGTGGCTTGCGCCGGGGACGATCTCCTTCCGTTCGCCGGGCGGCAGTGCCCAGTTGCGCTCCGCTTCCAGGGCGATGGTGACCGCCTGCGACCAGGACTCGGCATTGCTGAGCTGCGTGCGCGGCGACACGAGGGTCGGCGCGAACTGCTTGCGGGCGGTGACGACATCGCACATCGAGTCGCCCCACAGGCCGCTGTCCTCGCGACGGAGGGCGACCTCGGCGACTGCCTGCTGTCCGCGGACAGGCTGATTGCGTGCTTCCAGGTAGAGCGTGGTGCTGAGGCATAACGAGTCGGCGGCCTGGGGGGGCAACACCGATGCGATCCAGAGGATCCATGCGAGTTTCATTGGAACTCCTTGCTTCGTTGCTTCGGGCCGAACGGTGGGTGGGTAAGGGCCCACGACATCGATTCGGGAACGACATGGCGATAGACAGTCCGGCGTGAAGCCGGGCGCTTGCGAGGATCGCAAGACAAGGGGCTGCGGGCTCTATGGCCGCTTGTAGCCCAAACGTGGACCGTGGCAGGGGAATCACCAAGATGGTGCATTCATCTCCTGACGCGATCTCGCGCTGGTCCCGCATCCGGTGGCGGGAAAGCGGGCGTAGGTTAGTCAGCGAAACATAACGCTGGCTGAATAGAAAATCGGAAATCTATGATTCGATTGGAGTTTTTGTTCAAAAGGCGCCGTAACTACCTGTCAGTGCAGGCGGAAGCGCCGCCGCGGACTCGTGCCAACGGCTTTGTGATCGGGGTCCGGAACCGGCCGGTTAGGCGTGACCGGGAGCCGATCCGCGCCACATGCGGGCTGTTCAGAAGCCGGCGGCGAGCCGGCTGCCCTGGTCGATGGCGCGTTTGGCGTCCAGTTCGGCCGCCAAATCGGCGCCGCCGATCAGATGGGTCGCGATACCGCTCGCCTGCAGCGCATCGAACAGCTCTCGCCGGGGCTCCTGACCCGCGCACACCACTACGTGGTCGACCGGTAGTACCTGCTCTTTGCCGTCGACGCGGATCCGGAATCCGCTGTCGTCGATGCCGATATCTTCCACGCCGCCCAGCAGGGTCACCGGTTTGGCCTTGGGCGCTGCGCGTTGGAGCCAGC
>JANLSB010000297.1:0-2066 GCA_031362125.1 Lysobacterales bacterium
CAACGGCGTGGGCGTCTCTTTCCTTCTCGATTGCTCGCTGGTCGTGCTCCCGCCTTTGTGGATGAGCACTTTGATCTCTGATTCATTGAGCGCTTTCATTGCCTTTGGTTTCCGTGCAATGGCCATCGTTGTTCACCTACTGCCTTGCTTTAGGTATCTTTTTTATTTCTAAAATATATCTTTCTAGTATCGTCATTTCTTCTGTCGCCTTGGGGTCTTGAGGCTTCAGTTCCGTAATCGACAACCCCTGAGCCGCCGCGTTAGCAAATGCCTTCCTGTTCCCTAACGGTTTATCAATGAAGGTAAGACTCTTGAATTCAAGGAAAATGCCGATTCACTGTCGTCTATAGTCAAGACGGTAATTGCTTTCGCCAATACGGCTGGGGGAACAATTATTATCGGCGTACGATCTCGGTCAAGAAGTTATTCCACTCAGTATGGGTGGACAATTGCTCCGGAAACAATTGAGTATGGAACATCAGCAGGAACAACAACTGGACGGCAGTGACCATCATATCAACTCGAGCTACAGTATCTCCTACATTGACGATGACAACAATAATGATGAATTGGAAATGGTGGAACCATCATCATCCTCCATCAACCGCACCGTGTCACCGTTGCCGAATATCCTCCCCAGTTTCGGCCGCGCGTTAAGTTTACCAACCCACGAATCGGATAGTTGTGGTGAATTGGCCCCACCACACCGGTTATTCCGTGATCCCCGTCTCGTCGATTTGCCCAATTTGAGTACCCTCAATACGAAAATCGCCGTCCCCGTTTCCGGTCACGACGTCATCATCATCAACAGCACGTCCTCTGGTTAAGTGGACAACCAGTGCACTCCCTCCCTGATGGTCGATACTTGGGGGTTCGAGCATTCATGTTGTGGCCATACCGGTATACAACGAGATAGATGAAAAAGGGTCGACTTTCCAATGGTAGGGAACTGGTACCGTCTGTCATACAATTTTGGAGAAAAAAAAGGCGAACAATCTCTGTTCCGCTCGCAGCGGGCGGACACAGCTCCACTACTACGCGCGGCATTGAATCGGGGAGGTTTGTAGCTACCTTGATTGAATACATTTGAAATACTGGTCCAGACACAAGAAGCAACTGCTAAGTTAACAATGTACACCCACTGTCACCGCTGCCGCCAATAGTAGCGTTGTAGTTGGCCCGTCTCTAAAAAAACTCCCCGGTTGTTTTATAAGTCCAATCTGGTTTATCTGCGCGCAACGGGAAGTTGCAACAACTTTCCTATGGGTCTATCTTCATTTTCAGACTGCCGATACCGCTACCGCCGGTTGAGGTATTTGTTTTGAATCGGCAGCGGGCGTTTTGACCAATGGTTTCCACAAGTATGCACCATCGGTCTTCGCTTGCGGATAGGGAAATGTGGTCGGCGTCGTAATGGCGTGTTTCAACATGGCTCCGTAACTCGTGGGCTGATTCACGAGGAATTCGATCGGTTCATCCCAGTAAAAGGTCAAATCACTGCTCGCCTTCATGGCGTTCCCGAACGGTCGCACCTTTTCGAGCACGTCCGGTTCGTAGTAAAACAGGAACCGAAACCCAGTCGGGATGCGTTTCAACCAGGTATCCCACCGTTCTCCGGTCTGGATAAAGTAGGGAATCTCGGCGGCTGGTGTCGATATCATCATGACCCTACAAAGTACATCACCAGCCGTGAGTGTAATGCATCTGGAACGGCCACTCAGCCAGCCGGCGAGAGGCAACAAACCAAAACTAAAACAAACCAAACAAACAAATAACTTACTCGACAATATCGAACGTCCACATCAAAGTGGGTAGTACGTAGACGTGACTCGCCACGTAATCGGCCAAATCCGTTTCGTAGTAGAGTACGTCGGTCAACGTCCATAAATTGCAAATGTACGGCGCCATATTCTTGATCGGTCCAAAGGCGTCGTGACCGATGAATGGCGGTGACGAACAAGTTACCGCACGGCCGGATGGCTGGCGGCGCCAGGCTGCGTGGCGGCGCGCATGAGTTCATCCATCTCAGTCCGCACGGCTTTGTATTTTTCCTCCAGTTCAGGCGC
>JANLSB010000299.1:0-2564 GCA_031362125.1 Lysobacterales bacterium
GGATATGAAACGGGGATATCGAAAAAAACAGGGTGCATGCAACGCGTGGCAAAAATCTCAAGGTATACCCAGCAATTCGACATCGAACACGAGCGTGGCGTTGGGCCCGATCGGACCGCCGGGGGTACCCTGTTCGCCGTAACCGAGCTTCGAGGGAATCCAGAATCTGTACTTGCCGCCGACCTGCATCAGCTGTAGTCCTTCGGTCCAGCCCGGAATCACTTGGCCCAGACCGAACTGGACAGGCTCGCCGCGATCATATGAGCTGTCGAAGGTGGTGCCGTCGAGCAGCTTACCGGCGTAATGAACGCGCACGGAGGCGTCAGCGCGCGGCTTCACCCCGCCGCCTGCAGTCAAGACCTGATACTGCAGGCCGGAGGCCGTAACGACAACACCCGGCTTCTTGGCGTTTTCGGCCAGGAAAACCGCTTCGGCGGCACGGTTTTCTTCACTCTTGGCTTGGAGTGCAGCCTGTTGCTTCGCCTGGATCTTCCGGGCGAACGCTTGCGAAGCCTCTCGCGCCTGCGCATCGGTCAACTGCGTCTTGCCGCCCGCGAGCACATCGTCGATAGCGCGCTTCACGATAGCGATGTCGATCTCGTCGGCGAACGTTTTCAACGATTTACCGAGATCCATCCCGATCATGTAGCTGACCTGTTGCTTTTCGGTCGTGAGTGCGTCGGGAGTTTCGCCCGCAGCGACATCGTTCGCAACCGCGAACGCCATTGCACACGAAGCGGCGGCGGCGAAAGTTTGATTGGATGGGGGTTTCATCGACAAAGGCTCTCGATTCGTGGCACTGGGCTGCAGCGACGATGCGCGCAGGGTTGCGGAAGTCCGACTTCAGAGGATATCGAGCAATTCGACATCGAACGCCAGAGCGGCGTTGGGTCCGATACTCGGCGGGCTGCCGCGTTCTCCATAAGCGATCGAAGCAGGAATCCAGAAGCGGTATTTGGCGCCGACCGGCATCAGAGATACGCCCTCGGTCCAGCCTGCGATTACCTGGTTCAACGCAAATTCGGCTGGCTGGCCGCGCTCGTAGGAACTGTCGAACACGGTGCCATCGAGCAGCGTGCCCTGATAACTCACCCGCACGCGGTCGCTCAGGCGCGGACGCTGGCCCGGCCCCTGACGCAGCACCATGTACTGCAGCCCGGACGACGTCGTGATCACGCCTTTGACCGCCTTGTTCTTGGCGAGGAAGGCTGCGCCTTCTTCCAGATTCCTGCGGGCAAGATCGGCGACGCGCGCTTCCTCGCGCGCCTGCATGCGTTTGGAGAAAGCCTCGCGCACCTGGGATATCTCGGTGTCGTTCATCAACGGCTTGCCAGACGCCATCAAGGTGCGCATCGCGCCCAGGAATACCGGCAGATCGATTTCATCCTTGATCGGCGCAAGCGAACGACCGACATCGGTGCCCACCAGATAACCGACCTTGTCCTTCGCTACGGCAGGCGCCTTGGTACCTGGCGCCACGCCTGGGGGCGACTTGCCCGTGCGCTCACCGATGCGCTGCATCAGCGCACTGCCGACAGCGCGCGATTCCTCGTCCGAAAGCAACGGCTTGCCACCAGCGAAGGCATTCTTGACTGCGCGTTCGAACGCAGCGAGATCGAGATCTGGACCAACCGCCGAAATCGAATTGCCGACATCGGCGCCGATCATGTAACTGACTTTTTCGCGATCCGTCACCGGTGCGCGCACGTCCTGCACAGCGGTGTTCTGTGCCTGTATGCAAGTTGCGACCAAAAGCGTCGCCGCCGCCATCCATGCGGCCAAGCCGCGAAAACCAACACTCATCGATGTCTCCAGAAAAAAAGGGGCGAAGCGGCGACCGGTGACAGCAAGCCTTTCGCCGAACGCATATTGTCGCGGCCCGCGCCGACGCGGGCAATCATCTTGAGCACACTCTCGGAGAAGCTTTCCACGATCGCCGCCTCACGCTTACTTGGGGGCTGGCTGGCGCAAAGCCGCCTCGATCGCCGCAATCACCTCTGGCGCGTCCGGTTTGGTCCGGCTGCCGAAGTTGGCCGCGACCTTGCCGTCACGACCGATCAGATACTTGTGGAAGTTCCATTTCGGCGCATCCCCCGTCGCTTTGAGCAATGCCTTGTAGAGCGGTGTCGCTTCATCCCCAGTCACATGAACCTTCTGGAACATCGGAAACTTCACGCCATAGGTCAGCGTGCAGAACTCCTGGATCTGTTTTTCGCTGCCGGGGTCCTGCCCCATGAAGTCGTTGGACGGGAAACCCAGCACGGCGAAGCCGCGGCCCTTGTAGCGCGCATGCATGGCCTCGAGCGACTCGAATTGCGGGGTAAATCCGCATTTGCTGGCCGTGTTCACCACCAGCAGCACCTTGCCTGCGTAGGCCTTCTGCAAATTGACCACGCGTTTTCCGGCCAATTCCCGATAGTTCTGGTCCAGCAATGCCCCACCCGCTTGGACCGAACCAGCCGCCAGGCCCAAGGCCAGGACCACAAAATTCAATACTTTCATTAACTTGCCCCTCGGCCCGGCGGGTGCCGGGATATATGCCATCAGTTTGGTCGCTTTTTTGT
>JANLSB010000307.1:0-7245 GCA_031362125.1 Lysobacterales bacterium
GACCAAAGGCCGCACCCGGGATTTCGTATCCTGCTGACGGGATGGCGCCGGGTGCGCTGTGGGTAGAGCCAAAAGCCAAAGGCCGCAGCAGGGGGGTCTTATCTTTCGGAATCAAAGGCCCCGGGTGCGCTGCGCTTACCCGGGCTACGGTTACCAGCGGGTGTTCTTGGAAATCGGCGGCGCTTCGTGCTGCCGATCGTAGGCACGCAGATCGTCGCGAATGTGGGCGATGCGCTGGCGGCCGAGGGCGTTGCGGGATTCGTCCAGCACCACGCCATCAAGCAGCTCGGCCATGCGCTGTGCGGTCGGCAGCATTTTTTCCCAGCCGTCGAGCGCGGCGATCGGCGCCGGCAGGGTCAGGAAAAACGCGATCGCCGGCGTTTCCAGCCCCTGTATCTCACTCATCTCGAAACTTCCGGGCTTCTTGATATTGGCGACGCTGAAGATCGGACTGCTGTCGGCGCGACCGTCCACCAGACGATGGAAGATGCTCATGTAGCCATAGCTGAGCCCGGCCTTTTCGGCCGCGACCAAGATATCGGTGCCGCGCAGCACCTGCCCGGAGCGCGCGGCGACGTAGAGCGTCACGATCTTGTCGAAATCCTCGCGGTCGCGCTTCCCCAGTTCCGGGCCGGAGGGCGGCGGAGATTCGACAGACATGTCGTTTTGCATGAAAACGACATCGTTCTGACCGGGCACATCGCCGACGATACGCGATTCGGATCGCGGTGCGCCGCGATCCGAATCGCCGCGCACTTTGCGGCCTTGGCTCGGTTTGCGCGGCCGGCCAAAGAAGTAGATCGCGGCGATCAGCAACGCGCCTGCGATCACGATCCCGACGCGCAACAACCAGATATCCGACATCGTGCTGACCTCGTTTGTGGGTTATGCCGCACCGGCGAGGCGCGCGGCCTCGGCCAGATCGACCGATACCAGACGGCTGACGCCCGGCTCGCGCATGGTCACGCCGCTCAGCTGCTGCGCGGCCTCCATCGTCGCCTTGTTGTGGGTGACGAACAGGAACTGCACCTTTTCGCTCATCTCGGTGACCATCGTACAGAAACGGCCGACATTTGCTTCGTCGAGCGGTGCGTCGACCTCATCGAGCAGGCAGAACGGCGCCGGGTTGAGCCGGAAGATCGCGAACACCAAGGCGACCGCGGTCAGCGCTTTTTCACCACCCGACAGCAGCGAGATATTGGAAACCCGCTTGCCGGGCGGACGCGCCATGATCGCCACGCCGGTGTCGAGCAGGTCTTCGCCGGTGAGTTCGAGGTAGGCGTGGCCGCCGCCGAACAGGCGCGGATACAGCTCCTGAACGCCGGTATTGACGCGGTCGAAGGTGTCCTTGAAGCGACCGCGTGTTTCGCGGTCGATCTTGCGGATTGCATCTTCCAGCGTATCCAGCGCGGTGGTGAGGTCGAGGTCCTGGGCGTCGAGGTATTCTTTGCGCAGCGCCGCTTCTGCGTGCTCCTGGATCGCGGCCAGATTGACCGGCTCCAGTCGGCGCAGTTTGGCGTCGAAATCGGTGACGATCTTTTCCCAGACGCGCGGGTCGGCGTCGGCATCCAGCGAGGCGACAACATCGTCGACCGCGAAACCGCCGGCGGCGACGGCTTCGGACAACTGACCGGCCTTCAGGGCGATCGCCTGCTGATCGAGCTTGCGCTGCGAAATGGCCTCACGCTGCCCGACGGATTGCTCGTCGCGCTGATGTCGGGTCTGCTCGAAACCGCGCAACTCGTTGTCCACACCTTCGAGCGCGGCGCGCGCGGCGGCGAGGTTCTTTTCGGCGAGGACGCGCTGTTCCAACGCGGCCTGGCGCTCCTGTTCAAGCGTGACCACCGGGGCATCGCCTTCGGACAATTGAGATGCGAGTTCACCGAGACGGGCATCGAGCTGACCGCGCTGGCCGCCCATACGGTCCAGGGCCTGCGCCAATGCCAGCACCTGCGCACGCTGGAATTCCAGGTTCAAAGCCACTGCATGCGCGGCATCGCGTGATTCGCGCGCGGCCTGACGCGCGGCGTCGCGGGCTTCCGCGAGCGCCCGGCGCTCGGCTTCCAGCGTCTGCCTGCTTCCTTCGAGCTCACCCATCCGCGATATCGCATCTTCCAGTCGCGAACGGGCTTCGCGCGCCTGTTGCACGCTGTTGTCGATCGTTTCGATCAGTTGGGTGATATCCGCGTCGATCTTCTCGATCCGCGTGCGCGCCGAATCGAGGCGGCCCTGCTGACTCTGCAGTTGGCCGGCGAGCTCGGAAACGCTGCGATGGGCCATATAGAGCGCGCGCTGCGCGTCTTCGCGCTGCTGCTCGGCAGCGAGCATCTGATCGCGCAGACCGGCGATGGTGCGGTCGAGCTCGGATTCGCGCTGTTGCAGCGTTTCGATTTCGACGCGCAGCGAATGGATTTCGCGTTCGCGCAGCAGTGCGCCCTGCTTGGCGGCGCCGGAGCGCACCACACGCACCCAGCCGGCACCAACCCGCTCGCCGTTGCGGGTGATGACCGATTCGCCGTCGCCGAGCCCGGCAAGCAATCGGTGCGCATCGCCAAGGCTTTCGGCGACATGCAGTTTCGACAGCATCCGGCGGATCGCCAGAGGGCCCTGCACTTTCGCCGCGAGCGAAGTCAGCGCGAAGATCGCGTCGGCGTTGTCGTCGGAAACCAGCGCGATGCGGTCTTCGCCGAGCTCACCCAAGGCATCGACCAGGGTTTCCGGCGACTCGACCAGCACGCCCTCGATCAGCTGACCGAGCGCGCCTTCGACGGCGTTTTCCCAACCGGCGTCGACCTTGAGCACTTCTCCGACGCGGGCGGCGGAATCGAGGCCGCGTGGTTTGAGCCACGCCATCGCAGCGCCCTGTTCCTGGCCCAGCGCCGCATGCTGCAGCGCTTCGAGCGAAGACAGCCGGCCGCGCGAGGTCTGCGTCTGCTTGCGGACGTCGGCCAGTTCGGCCTGCGAATTGCGCACCTGATCCTGCAGACCGATGACGGCCTGTTTGCGGGTTTCAAGATTGTCGTTGAGGCCGTCGAGTCCAAATTTCTGGGTGTCGTGGCGGTCCTGCAGGCCTGCGAAGGCTTCGGCCAGCGCGGTCAGGTCGAGCGCGCCGCGCTCGTTGCTCAGCTGCTCGCGGCGGCGATCGGCATCCAGCGATTGGCGATCGAGGTAATCGACCTTGGTGCGCTCGACATCGCCGGCACGCGCGGCTTCGCTCTGAGCGCGACTGTGCGAGTCCCAGCGCTGTTGCCAATCGGCGAGTCTGGTTTCGGCGTCCTGCAGCGCCTGCTGGCGGTCCGCATCTGCATCCTTGAGCGTGTCCAGCTGTGGCTCGGCATCGGCGATCTGCACACGCAGCGCGTCGAGCCGGTTCTGGTCGGTTTCGATATGCAGGCCGATTTCGGACAGCGCCAGCTGGGCCTCGTCGCGGGCACGCTGCAGACGCTGGCCGAGGTCGCGCTGGTGCGCGATCTGTTGTTCGATGCGGGCGAGCGTGCCGCCGACTTCATAGCCTTCGGCCTGCGCCTTGTTCAGCGCTTCGGCGGCGGCTTCGCGACGGCCGCGGCCGAGTTCGATCTCGCGCTCGGCCTCGCGCTGCTCGGCGATGATCTGCTGCAGCCGGGTCTCTTCCTGCGACAGCCCTTCGCGCAGCGCCTGCAGCTGGGCGTCGAGCAGGCGAAACTCCAGCGCCTTCCATTCGGCGTCCTTGATCCTGCGTTCGGCCTGGATCGACTGGTACTGTTCGGCCTGCTTGGCCTGCCGCGCGAGATGTTGCAACTGTTTGCCGACTTCCTCGCGCAGGTCGCCGAGGCGATCGAGGTTTTCACGGGTATGGCGGATGCGGGTCTCGGTTTCCTTGCGGCGCTCCTTGTACTTGGAGATGCCGGCGGCTTCTTCGAGGTAGACGCGCAGCTCTTCGGGCTTGGCGTCGATGACCTGCGAGATCATGCCCTGCTCAATGATCGAGTAGCTGCGCGGGCCAAGACCGGTGCCAAGGAACAGATCGGTGATGTCGCGGCGCCGGCACTTGGTGCCGTTGAGGTAGTAGTTGCTCTGGCCGTCGCGGCTGACCTGGCGCTTGACCGAGATCTCGTTGAACGCAGCGTATTCGCCGGCGATGGTGTGGTCGGCGTTGTCGAAAATCAGTTCGACCGTAGCCTGGGCCACCGGCTTGCGCGACGAGCTGCCGGAAAAGATCACGTCGGTCAGCGAGTCGCCGCGCAGGCGGCTGGCGGCGCTTTCGCCCATCACCCAGCGGATCGCATCGATGATATTCGACTTGCCGCAGCCATTCGGCCCAACCACACCCGTCATGTTGGTGGGCAAGTGCAGGGTGGTCGGGTCGACGAAAGACTTGAAGCCGGAGAGCTTGATGGTGGAAAGACGCATGCGCTGATCGGGTGCCCTGCCGGCGCACTAGAGTCACGCCGTCGCCGTGATGGAAGAGGAATTGCATTCGAAGTATGGCGCAAGAGATTGATTTCAAGGATCAATCATTCGCCAGACATCGCTGCGACCACGCAGTATAGCCGCCACCGGGGTTTGGCGGAGCGGCCGGGTGGGCATGGCCGGAATCCGACCACATCGGCCTTGCGATCCGGGGCTGGCTGGGCTGAACCTGCGTGCCGTTTCCGGGGACGATCACACACCCCGGCCTTGGATGCCGCAAGGGATCTCGACTCAGCGCAATGTCTCGGCCGGCAGGATCAAGTGCAGGGTCGTGCCACGGCCGGGCGAAGCCACCGTTTCTATCATGCCGCCCAGCCGCTCCGCCCGTTGGCGCATGCCTTTCAACCCGTAATGCCCCTGCGGCGGCGGCTGTTGGGGGTCGAACCCCACGCCATCGTCGCTGACAGTCAGCCGCAGCTGGGTGTCGTCAAGCACGGCGTCGAATCCGATGTTGCTGGCCTGCGAGTGCCGGATCGCATTTGTGAAGGCTTCCTGCAGGATCCGATACAACTGCAGGGTCGCCTCTGGGCCGAAGCCCTTTCCGGCGAGCGCAGGAGCCTGTCGCCAATGAAGCTGGATACCGCTGCCGTGCAGCAGCGATTGCAGGCGCTCGCGGAAACTCGCCAGTGCGATGAGCAGATCGTGCTCGGTCTGGTTCAACGAGTCCAGGACCAGCCGCAGATCCGCCAGCCCGGCGCGGATCGCGTCGACGATTTCGCTGCGCCCGATGCCCGAGTCCGTGGACAGATGGACCAGCGCGGCAAGCTGGCCACCGACGCCGTCGTGCATGTCGCGCATGATCCGCGCACGCTCGTCGGCCAGACTGCGTTCGACGTCCGCTTTGTGCAGACGTTCGTAGTTCGTGCGCAGCTCGGCTTCCTTCTCCGCGACCATTGTCTTGAGCCGTTCGTTGTACAGCGCGAGCATCCGCTGGCTGGCCAGCGCCCGGCGGCCGATTTCCAGCAGGAAGGCGATCGCGATGCCGATGCCCGCCAACGGCGTCAAGGTATACAGCATCGGCCCGGGGCCCAGGGCGCCAACGATGACATCGTGCGCACCACAAGCGCCCGAAAACAGCGCGGCGGCGAAGACCCCGCGCACGAGCGGTTGCTCGCGATGCCGGTTCAAATGCCGGAACAGCAGAAAGATGATGAATGGCAGAATCAGGATGGCGGTGTAGCGGATGACCCGGTTGGGCAACCCGTAACGGAAAGGGGCGTCCAGATCAGGCCACGCATACGCCAATCCACTCAGCAGGCCGCCGAGCAGCGCGTAGAGCACGGCGATGCGGACGATCCATCGCTGCGGGCGTTGTGAGATCGAGAGCACAAATGTCGAGGAGAAGGCGATGATGCCGAACATCGCGGCGAAGAACAGTGCATAGCGCAATGGCGCGGGCCCGATCAGATCGGGAAACAGATGCCAGGCCGAAATGAACAGCCAATACGGCGCTACCAGCAGAAACCATCGGGTAATCGGCTCTGCCGGCACACGCAGGGCGAGCCCCACCGCGAACACCAGTGCGACGACCTGCAGCCAGAAGGCGGCCAGAATCATGTCGCGAGTCAGGAAACGCAGCGCACGATGCGCCGCATCCATGCGCGCGTATTCGCCGAAATAGGCAGTAGCGACCCCGCCGATACCCCGGTGTTCGATGGTCAATCGCCACGTGAGTTCATTCATGCCGGGCTTGAGCAACGCGCCGGGCAGCCTGATCAGCCGGGGTTCGTAACGATAGGCGCTCGGCGGATAGGTCATCCTGCCCTTGAGCTCGACCAGGACACCATTGAGATAGAAGGCGGCATTGGTCGGCGCCTGGGGGAAATAGACCGCAGGATCGGACAAACGCGCGGGCTCCCACTTGAATCGGTAGCGCCACGCGGTGTAAGGCGTCTTGCAGCGGATTTCGCAGATACGGACTGGCAAATGGTAGACCCGCCATCCGCGCCTATCCTCATCGTACCAGCGCAGCCAAGTGGCCGGCAGCATCGATGAGCGGGCTTCAACGGTGTCGATCCTGGTGGCGCCGGTCGGGTACGACGCGCGATACAGATGTGCCGCCAATCCGAACAGCAGCGCACAGACCAGGATCGCCGGGAGCAACGCGCGCCACAGCGGCACGCATGCGGCATCAGCGGGCTTCGTCATCCAGCCAGCCAGCCTGCCTGCACGGCTTCGTACACCGCCTGCGAGCGGGTATTCACCATCAATTTTGAATATATCTGTTTGACATGGTGCCCGATCGTATGACGCGAAATGCCGAGCATGCGGCCGGTTTCGTCGTAGCTGAAGCCGCGCGCAAGCGCCAGCAATACTTCGCGCTCCCTGGGGGTCAGGCTTTCGAGACAGGCGAAGTCGCCGTTACGGTCGCCAGCCGGAAGTCTTTCCTCATGCCTGCGCACATGCCTGAGCAGATGAGCGGCCACCGATGGCGTCAGCGGCGCGCCTCCGGCCAGTACGTGACCGATGGCATCGAGCATTTCCGCCGCCGACGCGTCTTTCAGCAGATACCCGGCGGCGCCGTGGCGGATCGCCCGCACGACACTCGCCTCGTCACCAAGTACTGTGAAGACGACAACCTTGGCATCGACGTTGCCCTTGCTGCGGAATGCGTCCATCAACGTCAGACCGTCGCCGTCGGGAAGGCACAGATCGAGCAACAGGAGGTCGACCGGGCGGTCGAAGTTCAATCGCGCCGCCTGCAATGACTCCGCTTCCCAGCACCAATGCAGGTGCGGTTGCGATTCGACGATCCGTCTCACCGCGACCCGAAGCTCCGGCCTGTCCTCGACCATC
>JANLSB010000316.1:0-3498 GCA_031362125.1 Lysobacterales bacterium
CCCGAATCGCAATCAACGGCCGGTATTCAGGCGACGGTTGCTAAAACGTCCCGGTGGCGTCGAGGCGCGATGTATCCAGGTCACCTTTCCACCGACAGTCACACTCACTCAGAAACGATACCGACATATGGCGATCGACGATCTCCTCGATGAAAACGAACAAAGCGAACGCGTCCGCACCTGGTTGCGCAGCAATGCCGCTGGCCTGATCGGTGGCGTTGCCTTGGGGCTCGGGGCCATCTACGGCTGGTTGTGGTGGCAGGATCAGGCCGACACCAAGCGAGCCAAGGCAAGCGACGACTATCAGGTCGTTTTGGAACAGATCAGGACCAGCAAGCTGAAGGAAGCCCAAGCCAAGGCCGGTGATCTGAAAGACACGCCGTTCGCTGCGCTTGCAGCGCTCGATCTGGCGAAAGCCCAGGTCGACGGCGGAAAGCGCGATGCTGCGATCGCGACGCTGCGTACGGTCAAGACCGACGACACCCTGATCGCTCCGGTGGTCGCGCAACGTCTTGCGCGGCTTCTGATCGACGCCGGAAAGCACGAAGAGGCGTTGAAGCTGCTCTCCAGCCTCGACGATGCGCTGGCTCATGAAGTCCGCGGCGATGCGCTGTTCGCCCTTGGACGCAAGGATCAGGCGCGCGATGCCTACAATAAAGCGCTGACCAAACTCGATATCGCCGCACCGCAGCGTCGTCTGCTCGAACTGAAACTCTTGCAGGCCGGCGGCACGTCACCCAAATCCAAATCCGCTTCTTGAGCACGTCAATTTGATCACGTTGAACGCGATGACTCCCGATTTGAATCCACGCCCCGCGGCGCTGCTGCGTATCGTCCTGCTCACCGCCGTGATCGCACTGTCGGGCTGCAGCACGGTCAAGGGCTGGTTCGAGGTTGGCGACAAGGCCGCAAAGGCCGCCAGCAAACCGGCTGAGCTCACCGATTTCACGCCTTCCACCACCGTTTCCAGAGTGTGGGCAGCGAAGGCCGGTAGCGGTGAGCCGCGCCTCGGTATCACCCAGGGCCCGGCAGTGGCCGATGGCCGCGTTTACGCGGCTGCTGTCGAAGGTGGTGTCCGTGCGTTCGACCTGCAAACCGGCGCAAAGGTATGGGAGTACAAGAGCAAGTTGTTGATGTCCGGCGGCCCCGCTGCGGGTGATGGCCTGGTAGTGGCCGGTACGCTGGATGGCGAAGTGATTGTCCTTGACGCCGCAACAGGCGTCGAAAAATGGACCGCCAAAGTCAACAGTGAAGTCATCGCTGCGCCGGCGATCGGTCAGGGCACCGTCCTGGTGCGCTCGAATGATGGCCGCATCACCGCGTTCGATGTCGAGAGCGGTCAGCGTCGCTGGTTCTGGAACCGCGACCTCCCATCGCTGACAATCCGCGGCAACGACGCGCCTGTGTTGGGGCCGGGCTTCGTGTTCGTCGGCAACGACGACGGCACGCTGGTCGCACTGTCGCTTGCAGATGGTCGTCAGCTCTGGGATCAGGCGGTCGGCCTGCCGGATGGCCGTACCGAGCTTGATCGCATGTCCGATGTGGACGGCGCGCCTGCGCTGGATGGCACCACGCTGTTTGCGACCAGCTACAAGAAGCAAACGCTTGCGATCGACGCGCCCAGCGGTCGCCCGCTGTGGTCGCAGGAACATGGCGGTGTGGGCCGCATCGGCGTCGCCAGCGACCGGGTGGTTGTCGCAGATCCCATCGGAGTGGTCTGGGCTCTCGACAAGAGTGGTGGTTCCCCAATGTGGCAGCAGGCAGGTTTGACCCGCCGTACGCTCTCTGGAGCGGCTGTGCAGGGGGATTTCGCGGTGGTTGGCGATGTCGAGGGCTATTTGCACTGGCTGCGTTTGGACAATGGGGATTTCGGTGCCCGTGTCCGCGTCGGTCGCGACCCTGTGCGTGCCGCACCGGTGGTGGTCGACGGCATCCTTGTGGTGCAGACTGCGGGCGGCGACCTCGGTGCCTACCGGCTGCAGTAATCGACCCGACTGACATTCTCCATCGGCCCCGGGTAGTCTGACTGCCTGGGGCCGTCTGTTTCATGCCCCGAACATTCAAATTCCTCTAATTTCGATTCGATACCCATGCTGCCGCTGGTTGCCCTTGTAGGCCGTCCCAATGTCGGTAAATCGACGCTCTTCAACGCGTTGACCCGCACCCGCGACGCGCTCGTCCATGACGAGCCGGGCGTGACCCGTGATCGCAATTATGGCGTCTGCCGGCTCGTCGAAGGTCGTCCGTTCGCGATCGTCGATACAGGTGGTATCGCTGGAGAAAGCGTGCATCTGGAGAGCGGCGGATTGGCCGGCGCGACCGCCCGGCAATCGCGGGCAGCGGCGGAAGAAGCCGATCTGGTGCTGTTCATTGTCGATGGTCGTGAAGGTCCGTCATCACTGGACGACGAAATCCTGCGATGGCTGCGCAAGACCGCGCGCCCGGTGGTGCTGGTGGTCAACAAGACCGACGGAATCGACGCCCGTGCCGCGCTCGCCGAATTCGCGCGCTACGGCATCGCCGATGTGATGGCGATTTCATCCGCGCACCGGCATGGCATCGATCATCTGCTCGACGATGTGATGGCGCGACTGCCGGCCGAAGGCGACGCGGCGATTCTGGACAATGACCCCGACCGCGTACGCATCGCTTTCGTTGGCCGTCCCAACGTCGGCAAGTCGACGTTGGTCAACCGCATCCTCGGCGAAGAGCGGATGATCGCGTCCGAAGTGCCGGGCACCACCCGCGACTCGATCGCGGTGGATCTGGACCGTGATGGCCGCAAATACCGGCTCATCGATACCGCTGGCATCAGGCGCAAAGCGAGAGTGGAGGAAGCGGTCGAAAAGTTCTCGATCGTGAAAACCCTGCAGGCGATCGAACACTGTCAGGTCGCGGTGATCATGCTCGACGCTACCGAAGGCGTGACCGACCAGGACGCCAGTGTTCTCGGCGCGGTGCTCGATGCCGGCCGCGCATTGGTGGTCGCCGTGAACAAGTGGGATGGTCTGAGCACCTATCAGCGCGAACAGACCGAAGGGCTGCTGTCGCGCAAGCTCTCGTTCGTGAGCTGGGCTGAAGCGGTGCACATCAGCGCAAAGCACGGCTCCGGCCTGCGCGAGCTGTTCGCCGCGATCCATCGTGCGCACCATTCGGCCACGCGGCAGTTCAGCACCTCCGAAGTCACGGTGGCGATGGAAGTCGCGTACGAAACCAATCCGCCGCCGGCCATTCGCGGTCATGTTTCCAAGATGCGTTTCGCGCACCCGGGCGGCGACATGCCGCCGACTTTCGTCGTCCATGGCTCGCGCCTGCGCAGCCTGCCGGAAAGCTACCGCCGCTACCTGGAAAACTTCTTCCGCAAGCGTTTCAAACTGGTCGGCACGCCGGTGCGCTTCGTGTTCAAGGAAGGCGAAAATCCGTACAAGGACAAGAAGAACGTACTGACCGAAGGCCAGCTCGCCAAGCGTCGGCGGTTGATGCGGCACGTGAAGAAGA
>JANLSB010000035.1:0-6928 GCA_031362125.1 Lysobacterales bacterium
GGCTGCGAAGCAACTTTACGATCGTGCTTATCGTGCCAACGATTTCAGTCATCACAAAGCTGTTGGATGGTTGTTTGATGGCGTGTTGCCCGTGGCCTATTGCGGCGTTTTTCATCCGGAATACGATATGGCCGGAATTAATCTTCAACAGCTTGGTTGCGGCACCCATGATTTCGAGCTCCTAAGTGCGTGCCTTACGCCGCGAGGGGCCACTACCTTGTTAACGCTTGGTTGGTTTGGTGACGCTAATGGACCTTCTGCTCAGTTTGCTCAATCTATTTGTGATCTTCCGAGTGACCAAGTGGCCGAAGTAGCGATACTTCTAGGCTTCGAAGAAATGGCCAACCTGTTCTTCCGACAAAGCTGGTGGGAAGGGTTAAGCACGCAGGCTCAGTCATCTCTACTCAATAAACGTCGGGCCGGCTCTGATTTTGGGCCAGAGAAGTTGCCGCCTAGCCAAGAGGATCGCACTGGCGCGCTCGCGAAAAATCGAATTCTCTCGAGAATGTGCACATACTAGGACGAAGCTGCGAAGGCAGCAGTGTTCCTTGACTGCTGTCACCTCCAGTGCAGGGACCGGTTATCGAGGGAAGCTGGTGGCAGCATCCGCCCCAGAGCGCACGTATGGCCGGGCGCATGCTCTGCCTCGGACGTGTCCATTTTTCTAAATTGCAGGCAGAAACTCGAGCAGCGTATCGGCGCTGCGTCAACTATTTGGCCCTGCGCAATGACCGATAGCGTTTCCTGAGCTCGACCAAGAACTCATCGACCACGCTCAGTGGAATGGCCTCGTATGACTCGTTTTTGAGGCCCTCCGGGCGCAGGTCGCTCTTGAGTATTAGATGCTTGAAAGCCTTTTGCACGTCAGCATCCAGCAGGAACGGCTGCATTGCTGTGGTTGGCTCGACACGCTCTGCGAGCTGATCCACGTAGATATCCTCCCCAGGTGCCTGGCCGAGTCGGATTGCATCGACGCGCATCCACTGGAGGGGGCTACGTCCGCGCGGATGCCCCTTGGCGTCGCATTCCCACTGCAGTACCCAATTGCCGATTCTGATCTCGTCGATCTGCTGGCCTATCCGTGTGTTGATGTAGTTCGTGTCGTCCGGGTCGCACCCGTCCTCGTGCTCCGACTGCCACCACTCGAGGTGGATTGGCATGCTGCCGACTTTGAATGTGGCAAGCGTCGGAGTCTTGGCTGTACGGACGCTCAGGCGCGCGGCCTCGATCCTCGGCTGCGCTTCCTCCAGCGCAATTAGACGGTCAAGCTTGTCCTGCTTGGACCGGTACAATCCAGAGGCGAGGGTGCGGTAGCGCTCCCACTCCTGCATAGCATGCTCACGTAGGGCGGTGTCGTCGCTCAACACGACCATCTCGTAGAGTTGCGTGCCACCGGGCAGCAGCGCGTTCGAAGAGAGGTTGGCACTACCGATCATGGCGTGTGTCGGGCCCAAGTAGACCTTGGCGTGGAGCTGATCGAAGAAGTGCACGTTATTCCAACCGATCTCACTTGCGATCTGACGGATAGCCTTTGGGCTCGTGCCCGGCACTGGTGCGACGACAATCTGTCGTAACTGATGGTCTTTGCCCAACAGCGCACGCCAGTCCTTGCCCACGTAGGCCACCGCAATATGCGTTGGCCGGACCGCGCGCAACTCCTGGCGCATGGTGGAGCGATCAGCGATAAGCTTGGTCGTTACGATAGCCATGACTCTCCTTATTCCAACTTGGTCAAAAGACGCCGAGGCTCAATGCTCCGCTTCCGATGTAAATGAGCGAAAATTTCTCGCAAACCGTGCAATCTGTGGCAATACTAAGGCGACACGCAGTGCTATCAGGACAAAATCGTGACTGATCCGAACTGGAAGGCCCTCGAGAAGCTTTGCTACCGCATCGCGCGCGTAGTGCAGGATGCTGGCGCAAACGTTGAGTGGAATCCAAAGGGGATCAAGGATCCAGACACTAAGCAAGCGCGGCAGATCGACGTGCTCATTACCGGCGCTGACGGAAAGCGTACGACGGTGGAGTGCCGCGACCATGCTGGTGCCCAGTCAGTGAAGTGGATCGAGGAACTCGCGGGACGGAAGGTGAGCCTGAATCTCGACGGTATGATCGCCGTGGCAATGAACGGATTCACCGCACCGGCGCGAGTAAAAGCGGCCCGCTTCGGAATCATACTTTACGACTTTGATTGCCTGTCCGACTCAGAAATTTCATCTTGGGGAAGCATCACGCGCGTCGAGTCGGACTTCGTGCGGTTCCATTGTCTCGAAATCGTTGCCGTTGTTTCAGATGCCGACATCGGCAGCGTACTCTCTGCCCCCATGTTCGCCCGTGGTGGACGAGATGGCTTTGCGGCTGTCCAGGATGCCCTACGCGACTCTGTAGCAGCGAAGCCTAACGTCGACATCGAACAGCAACTTGATGCTTCCGGCTACACTGTGGACGGGGTACAAGTTCTTTCCTTAAGGTGCGCGTACAAAGGCGCAGTGGTGACACTATCTGCATCTTGCACATACGCCGCCATGGTCGACGCGCCTGGAACGGCGCGTCCGCTGCGTGCAATCGGTGTGCAGCGTTTCGATCATTCTGTTCACGAGGTAGTTCAGTATGATGGCAGGGCACACATACTTGTTGACTTCAGTGGCATATGCCCACCATCGAACTCAATTCTGCATGAAACGCGGATTGCCTTTCCGAAGCAAACCGAGGTGGACGATTTTGAGGTCATTGGCGACCGGCGTTTGCAGGTCCCGGCGGATCAAATTGGACTCTACGTTGTGCCGCTGAGCGTGATACTCGGCATCGCTTAGGTTGCTAGGCCGTAGCCGTGTGATCTGGACATTCGATTGAGGTGTCTAGCTCGCCTCGTTGTGCATGCGAAGTTTTTGGACAAAGAAGTCCGGATCCCGCCGTGTCGGACGCCTGTGGGCTGTCTTCTGCCGAATTCGGGTCATTCGCTTCACTTGCCACACCGTTGCTGACCATGCAACTGTTATGCGTTGTATCGAGCATATGAAATCTCTACCTGCCGCACGCATTGATAGGATAGGGACGAGGGATGTCTATCGTGGGTACGGAAAGACGGCTTCCGACCCTTTGGAGCCGTTCTGGATGTTAGTTTCGGGTGCGCACCCTAGGTGTTGACTGCAGGCGCGGCGGCTTCGGTACCTCCTCGGAGGTTCAGCTTGTCGGTGTAATGCGGTGGGCTGAACTAACAATCGGGACCAACTACGCGCTACCGCCCCACCACAAGGCTGCCAGGAGTCTGCCCACCTGCTTCTGGCTCACACGTATGACAATAGTCCAGAGCTACAAGCATTCGGAAGCTAATGGCCCCGCCTAAGAAAACATCGAAGCCGAAGGCATCTCCCGGTAGCAGCGCGAAGCGCACGTCCGCGACGCTGCGGTCGATGAGCGGCGCCGGGTTCGAGTTTGAGGATCTGATAGGCGCTTGGCAGATGGTGAAAGCCCTGTCGGGTGAACGCGCACCTGGTATTGACAGTGTTGTCACTCAGATCCAAGCCCAAGTCTCCGCCTTGCTCTGGCGTATCGACGACCTGCTGCTGACGACCTACGTGGCCGGCGCGCCGCGACGTCTGGCGATCTCGGCGAAGGGGAACTTTCAGGTGACCGCCGCCGGCCTCCCCGCTGACTTCGTGAAGCGCGCCTGGGAACATTGGCGTGACTCGCAAGGGCCGTTCAATCGCACAACCGACGAGCTGGCCTTGGTGACGCTCGGCAGTCATGGGGCGTTCGACCCGACGTGGCGAGAAGTGAAGAACGCGTGCAGCGGCACGGATACCGCTACGTTCACGCAACGGCCCGTGGCGCTTCCGCTGCGCCTGAACGAGCGTACCAACTGCATCGAGTTCGAGCACGATCTCGCGTCGGACTGGGCGCGCTTCCAGTTCCTGAAGCAGATTTGGACGGACACGCCACAGTGGGCCGCCCTAGCGGGCAATCCGCTCTGGACAAACGCGCTTCGGATGCTGGGCCAGTTCCTGCTGCGACAGCCAGTCGAGATCGGCACGGCCTGGGACGTCGCTTTCGATGCCGCGGAAGCTGCTAAGAACGAGTTAGCAGGCGATATCCTCCTTGATGCGCTCTGCTTGGACCCCGCCGCCGAACGCTTCCTGACCGAACGGGTCAGCGTGCTCCTCAACGTGGCCAAGTATCGGCCGTCGCTGCTGAAAGGATCTCTCGCGGCCCTGCTGACTTTCCCGAGCCTGTTCCATTGGGACAGCGATCGCGTGGACCAGGTTGGCTATAACTTCATCGGATCGAGCTGGCTCCAGGGAGGTCAAGCGGTGTTTGAGTTAGCCCGGGATTGGACCTTGGCGCCGCATCGCCGGCAGAAGTTCCTTGGCGTCGTTGTCGAACTCCTGTTGGCCGACGACGACGTTGCGCGGCGTCTTCAATCGCTGCTGCCGACCTGGGCGCTGCCTGAAGACCCGAAAGAGGCGTTGCAGTTCAAGCTGCTCTTCGCCGCACTCGACTGGGCCAACTATCGGCGCGGCTGATCATGGCGTAGGTGTCCGGATCTTCCGCAGGGATCGTCGCGAGCGACAACTCGCGGCGCCCAGTGGCGCGCAGCAGGTCCAGCGTCTTGCGCACGGCGGTGAGCATGCCGAGCGCCAGACAATCGACTTTCATCAACCCGAGCGTGTCGAGATCATCCTTGTCCCATTGCAAGACCGTGCGGCCTTCCATTGCCGCATTCTCGACCGGCACCAAAGTGTGCAAGGGGTGCTCGGAGATCACCATGCCGCCCGGGTGCTGCGAGAGGTGGCGCGGAAAGTCGATCAGCTCAGCGGTCAGCCCGACGATCTTGCGAAGGATCGGTGTGTCGGGATCGAAACCTTGCTCTCGCAGGAACTCAGGTACCGGCGCATGCCCGCCCCAGCGATCCATCGTGCGCGCGAGCCGATCCACCTGATCGGGCGGCAGGCCCAGCGCTTTGGCCACGTCGCGCACAGCACCTCTGCCGCGATAGCTGTTGGCCACGGCCGTCATCGCGGCGCGGTCTCGGCCATAGCGCTCGAACACGTACTGGATGACCTCCTCACGGCGCTCGTGCTCGAAATCAATATCGATGTCCGGCGGCTCGTTGCGCTCGCGCGAGATGAAGCGCTCGAACAGCAGGTTCATGCGCGCAGGATCGAGCTCGGTCACGCCCAATGCAAAACACACGGCCGAATTCGCGGCCGAGCCGCGCCCTTGGCAGAGGATGCCCCGGCTGCGCGCGAAACGAACGATGTCGTGCACGGTGAGGAAGTACGACTCGTACTGCAGCTCGGCGATCAACGCCAGCTCATGCTCGATCAACTGCCGTGCCCGATCCGGTGCGCCCTGCGGCCAGCGCCATGCCGCTCCTTCTTCTGTCAGCACACGCAGCCATGTGGTGGGCGTGTGCCCGGCCGGTACGAGCTCATGCGGGTAGGTGTAGCGCAACTGGTCGAGGGAGAAACGGCAGCGCTCGGCGATGCGCAGCGTTTCCGCGAGCAGATCCTGCGGATAGATCGCCGCCAGCGCCTGGCGCGTGCGCAAGTGGCGCTCGCCGTTGGGAAACAGCCGCCAGCCAGCCTCCGATAGCGTGGTGTGGTGACGAATCGCGGTCAGCGTGTCCTGCAACGCACGACGTCGGCGGACGTGCATATGGACATCGCCCGTGGCGACCAGCGGCAGCGCATGCCGATGGCCGAAGGCGCGCAGCATGGCCAGTCGGGTTGCATCATCCTCAGCGCGGTGAAGTTCAACGGCGATCCACAGCCGATCTGGGAACAGACTGCGCAGCCACTGAGCGTCTGCGTCCGAAGGCGTGCGCTCAGGCACCCATAGCGCCAGCAATCCAAGCGGTAGATTGATCAGATCCTCGCGCAGCAGCCGGTACTCGCCTTTGCCGGCGCGTCGACGCGCCCCGGTGATCAGTCGGCATAGAGCAATGTAACCATCGCGGTCTGCGGCGATCAGCACCAGTTTCGGCGCATCTTCGATCTGCATCTCGCTGCCGATGATCAGCGGCAACTCGAACTCGCGCGCGGCCTCATAGGCACGGACGATGCCGGCCATCGAGCACTCGTCGGTGATCGCGAGCGCACGGTAGCCCAACCGCTTCGCGCGCTCGAACAGTTCCTTCGCGACCGATGCGCCGCGCTGGAAGCTGAAGGCCGAGAGGCAATGCAGTTCGGCGTACTCGGGCCATCGCGCGTCGTCGCTCATGCGAACCAGCCGTGCAACAGGAACGGGCCGTCATTGCCTGGCGCGCAGAACACCCAGGCGCGTTGGCCTTGCGACGTGCGGATCACGTAGTAGTCGCGCCGCGCGTCGCCTTCGTCCCACCAGCCCGACTCGATCCGCTCCGGCCCGGACAGGATCTCGAAACGCATATCGCGCAGCGGAATCGGACGTTCAAGCAGCCAGCCCGGGCGCTGCGGCAGATCCGGGGGCGTCTGGCGTGGCATGCCACGTCCCGTGGCGCGTTCGGGGCGATGGTCGGCGTGTAGGCCGATCCCGTGCACCGCATCGTCGCCGAGCCGGGCACGCAGTCGTTCGCGAAGCTGCTCCCATGGGATTGCATGCTCCGGCCGGGAGTCGAACAGATCGCGTCCGGCCGGCACGAACGACGGCAAATCATCCGCGACCAGGCGCAGCTCGCGCGTTGCCGCCGGCAGCCGGATCTGATCAAGCCGACTGTGTGCGATCTCGAACAGCACGCGGGCGTCGCGCTCGGCGGACAGCAGCCCGATCGCGATGACCGTCGTCGGGTGGAACTCGTGGACGAAGTGCAGCGTGAACCGCTGGACGCCGCCGTCGCGACTGGAAAGGAATGCGGACAGATCGGAGGTCAGTCGACGCAGCGGAAACAGCAGGCCTTGGCTGGTCTCGACCTCGTGGTCGAACTTGACGTCGGCGTCGTAGCTCTCGA
>JANLSB010000357.1:0-2702 GCA_031362125.1 Lysobacterales bacterium
TTGTGCCGGGCTTCGGCGTTTATGGCGCTGTTTTCTTGCGGATGCGGGTTTGGCGACATCCATCGTGGTTTCCGGTGCGCGGTCACGCTCCGCACGATTGGCCCCGATTGCCGGTTGTCGCAGCCCGGGCCGGCGGCCTACACTCGCGTGTCATTTGATCGGAGAAAGCCCATGCGCAAAGTTGCAGTGTCCAATCGCATGCATGGGTTGGCGGCCATGGGTCTGATCGCGCTATCGACGGGATTCGCGAGCCAAGCACACGCAGCCGCAGTGGACTGCGCCACGTTCAAGCCGTTGGCTCCTTCCCGAGGAAATGCACTGCAGCTGACACCGATCGCCGAAGAACTGGCTGCGCCTAACGCGCAAGTAGGCACCGGCGTCGGTTTCGCCCAATTGTTTTCGGAAGGTGCCACGGTCGAGGTCGTCCTCTCGCGCGTCCAGCATCAGGAATGCCGGGCGACTGCCGCGAGCCGGCAGCCGCTTCCCGCTACCGCCAACGCCGGGGCCTATCAGCCGAAGCCCGGCGAAAGCAGCACTGCCTGGCGTTTCGATATGACCCAGAACGGCAAGCGCATGACTGCTGACGAGTTCGATGCCTGGATGAAGGCGCGAGGCGTCCGCGTCGTGAAGGGGCCGGCTGCGGCAGCTCCGCCACCACCGCCCGCTCCGCCGCCGGAACCACCGAAAAAGAAAAAGCGCTGATCTTGGCGCGCCGTCAGCGGCAGGGCGCAATGCTTATCTTCGGAACGAGCCAGCGATAGGCTTGTCGGGATGGATCCAGGCTCACGTCAACCCATCCGTTATGGCATCGCCCGAGTGCTGTCGAAGCGAGGGGTGTGTTCGCGTGCGCGAGCGATCGAATGGGTGCGCGCGGGGCGCGTGAGTATCGGCGGGCGCGTGGTGCGCAATCCGGAATCGCCCACTGCGCTGGATTGTGACGATATCGCGGTCGATGGCCAGCGGATCGCGGCTGCGTCGCCGATCCATCTAATGCTCAACAAGCCGCGTGGCCTGGTCACCACCGTCAGCGACGAGCGTGGGCGGGACACCGTGTATCGCTGTTTCGATGGCGCATTGCTGCAACAAGGCGCATCGCTGCCGTGGATCGCGCCAGTCGGGCGCCTGGACAAGGCCAGCGAAGGGCTGCTGCTCTTCACCAACGATCCGCAATGGGCCGCGCGCATTACCGACCCGGAGACAGGCCCGCGGAAGACCTATCACGTACAGATCGATCGGATTCCTGATGCCGATCTGTTTTTGGCGCTGTGTCGTGGTCGGGACGTGGAAGACGAGCGGCTGAGTGCGGCCGAGGTCACGTTATTGCGCACCGGCGAAAAGAACGCGTGGGTCGCGATCGAGCTGGACGAAGGCCGCAACCGGCAGATCCGACGTCTGCTGGCGGCGTTCGATATCGAAGTGCTGCGTCTGATCCGTGTGGCTATCGGCGGGCTGTCGTTGGGCGATCTGCCGAAAGGCCAATGGCGGACGCTCGACCCGGAGGATATGCAGCGTATCGATGTCTGATGGTTCACGCATGTGACGTGGATCACCTCGGCCATGTCCGCAATGCTCGATCTGTGCCCGCTTTCACGAGCACATTCAGTATTTTCCGATGCGGAGATCAATACACTCCGGGCGGGGGCGGTCCGTCGATCAACGAAAGGTGTCATCCGATGCGTGGTTTCCTGTCTGTGGCGCTGTGCGCCATCGTTGCGCTCTCCGGCTGCGCTGCCCGGCCCTCGGTTGTCGGCAAGGCGCCACCACCCGCGCCCTCGCCTGTCGCGGTCGGCAAATTCAACCGGTTCGAGATGACCCAGAACGGGCGTCAGATGAGTGCCCGCGATTTCGATGCCTGGATGAATGCGCGTGGTATCCGGATCGCGAAAGGGCCGCAGTCGGCGAAGGCGCAGCTCAAACCGCAACAGAAGCTGCAAGCCAAGCGTCGCTGATCCGGAGTCAGCGCATCGGGTATTCGGGCTGCCGCCAACGCATCAGCCGCTGTGCTAACAGTTGGCCGATGACGGTACTTGCGCGTTCGTTGTTCGGTCCGTGCGCGTCGTGGCTTACGCCCTTGCCGTACGACAGCGCCTGCAGGAACAGCCGACGCAGGGCAGGGCGCATCGCGATCAGGGAATCAGCAGGATCTTGCCCAGCGCGCGCCTGCTTTCCAGATGCGCATGCGCGGCGGCGCCGTCGGCCAGTGCATAGCGCGCGTCGATCGCGACCGTCAGCGCACCCTTGCGCACGCGGGCGAACAGTTCCGCGCTGCGCGTGCGACGGTCTTCCGCGGAGCGCAATACGTTCCACAGATCGCCGCCGATGAGCGACTTCGAGGGGATCAGCAAGGTGACTTTGCTTGGGACCAGGTTTTCGGCCGCCAGGGCTTCGTTGACGGCCAGTCGGGCAAACGGGGGGAGGCCTTGCTGGGTCAATGCTTTAAGTTTGGCTGAGAGGTCGCAAAATTCTCGATATTCGGCGGCGATGGCCGCGCTCCGCGGGGCAAAGGTTTGAATTTGATAAGTAATGTGTTCGCTGGCAAAAATCCGCTCGCCCGCGGTTGCGCCGGTTTGCATCTCGAACTTCGGGGCCAGCAAAAATTTCAAGCCCGCATCGGTAGTCTTATCCGACCGCGTCTTGAGGGCTTCACAGAATCGTTCGACTTGCGCGGTGGTCAATTCGGTCTTGAGTTTCCGCGTTTGGTC
>JANLSB010000407.1:0-9209 GCA_031362125.1 Lysobacterales bacterium
GCTTCTGGGGCGAACGCGAAGCCGGGCTGATCGGCAGCACCGTCTACGCACGCCGCGACACGCCGGTGCATTCGCTGCTGCATGAGGCCTGCCATCTGATCGTGATTCCGCCGGCATTGCGCAACCGCGTGCACACCAACGCGAGCGAATCGCAGTTCGAGGAAGACGCGACCTGCTACCTGCAGTTGGTACTGGCCGGCGAATTGCAAGGATTCGGTATCGAACGCGCGTTCGCCGATATGGACGCGTGGGGCTACAGCTTTCGGCTCGGCTCGGCGAAAGCCTGGTTCATGCACGACGCCGAAGACGCAGCGGCATACCTGCAGGCACTGCCGCATCTGGGCGCGCCGCATGGCAGTGGCTTGCGGCACATGCGCTGAAAAGCCTGCATCGGCAGCATGGCCCGATACGAAGCGCCGCCTCCGGGATACCCCCATGTCCAACACGCTCTACATCGGCAACAAGAACTATTCCTCGTGGTCGCTGCGTCCATGGCTGTGTCTGCGCTGGGGTGGCATTCCATTCGAGGAGATCCTGATTCGTCTGGATCAACCTGGGTACGGCAAACAACAGATCGCCGCAGTGAAGGCGGTCGCCCCCAGCGGCACCGTGCCGGCATTGCGCGCCGATGGCCTCGCGATCTGGGACAGTCTCGCCATCGCCGAATGGGCGGCGGAACAGGCTGGCCCCGGCGTGCTGTGGCCGGCGGACCCGGCGCTGCGCGCGCAAGCACGTTCGGCGACCTGCGAGATGCATTCCGGCTTCGCGGCGGTACGCCGCGACCTGTCGATGAACATCCATCGCCGTCTGACGGCACAGCCCGACTGGCCGGAAGACACCCGCGCCGGGCTGGCACGCATTGATGCGCTCTGGACCGGACTGCGCGAACAGCACGCGCACCTCGGGCCGTTCCTGTTCGGCCAGCGCTGCATCGCAGACGCCTTCTTCACGCCCGTCGCGAGCCGGCTGCGGACCTATGCCGTGCCGGGGTCGTCCGTCGCGAACGACTACCGCGACACCCTGCTCGCCGACCCGGATTTCCTGACCTGGGAGCGCGACAGCATTCCCGACAGCTGGGACGCCTCCGGCTATTCGGTGATCGACCATCTCTATGCCTGAACGACGATACCCGCCGGCGGCCTTGCGCAGGCAGGCGCGGAACACTAGCCTCGCGGGCTGAAGCCATCCGGCCACCGGAGAGTCCCCGTGAACCCTCGCAATACCCTTCTTGCCCTCGCCATCGCCGCCAGCCTGCTTGCGCTTTCCGCCTGCCAGAAAGATGTGCCCAACGGCACCGCCGACAGCGGCCTGATCGCACCGCCCAAAGCCGACGCCAATGCCGACGCCTTCGTGGCCCGCGTCAATCAGGAATACAAGGCGAAGTATCCGGACCTGACCGCAGCGCAGTGGCTGTCCTCGACCTATATCACCGACGACACCCAAGCCATTGCCGCAAAAGCCAACGAGCGCTACCTGACCGTGCTGAACACCTGGATCAAGGCGGCCAAGCCGTTCGAGGGCCAGAAGATGTCGCCCGAAAGCGCGCGTTCGATCCTGCTGTTGAAGCTCTCGACCTCGATGCCGCCGCCGGACGATGCGAAGAAGCTCGAAGAGCTGACCAAGATCGCGACCAAGCTGGAAGGCGACTACGGCGCCGGCAAATACTGCACCGGCGAAGGCGACAAGAAGCAATGTCGCGATCTGGGCGAACTCAGCGACGTGCTCGCCAAGAATCGCGACTATCAGGCCCAGCTCGACGCCTGGCAGGGCTGGCACACGGTGTCGCCACCGATGCGCAAGGACTACGTGCGCTTTGTCGAACTGGTGAACGAAGGCGCGAAAGGCATGGGCTTCGCCGATACCGGTGAGATGTGGCGCTCCGGCTACGACATGACACCGGCCGAGATCGCTGCGGAAACCGATCGCCTCTGGGGTCAGGTCAAGCCGCTGTACGAACAACTGCACTGCTATGCGCGCACCAAGTTGAAGACCAGCTACGGCGCCGACAAGGGCGAGGTGGCCGGCGGCATGCTGCCCGCGCATCTGATGGGCAATATGTGGCAACAGGACTGGGGCAACCTGTGGGACGTGCTCGAACCCTACAAGGGCGCCGGCAGTCTCGACATCAACAGCGCACTGCAGACGCAGTATCAGCGCAACCTCTCTGCGGAGCGGGCCAAGATCGAGGGCGAAGCCACTGCGGAGAAAGTGGTCGAAGCCGACCGCGAAGCGCAACTGCAGACCGCCAAGCAGATGACCCAGCGCGCCGAGGATTTCTACACCTCGCTGGGCATGCCGAAACTACCGGAAAGCTATTGGCAGAAAACCCAGTTCATCCAGCCGCGCGACCGCGACGTGGTCTGCCATGCCAGCGCCTGGGACATGACCATGACCGGCGACGTGCGCACCAAGATGTGCATCAAGCCGAACGAGGAAGAGCTCACCACGATCTATCACGAACTCGGCCACGTCTATTACTACCTCGCCTATAACGACAAACCGCCGCTGTTCCAGACCGGCGCGCACGACGGCTTCCATGAAGCGATCGGCGACACCATCGTGCTCAGCATGACCCCGAAGTATCTGGAATCGATCGGTCTGGTGAACGCGCAGCAGCAGAGCAACGAGGCGCTGATCAACGCACAGATGCGCATGGCGCTGGCGAAAGTCTCGTTCATGCCCTTCGGCCTGATGATCGACCGCTGGCGCTGGGGCGTGTTCGACGGCTCGATCAAACCCGACCACTACAACCAGGCGTGGTGGGAACTCAAAGCGAAGTACCAGGGCGTCGCCCCGGTCACACCGCGCGGAGAGGAATTCTTCGACGCCGGCGCGAAATACCACGTCCCCGGCAACACCCCGTACACCCGCTACTTCCTCTCCCACATCCTGCAGTTCCAGTTCTACAAGGCTCTTTGCGACGCCTCCGGCTACAAGGGCCCGCTGTACGAATGCAGCTTCTACGGCAACAAGGACGCCGGCAAGAAGTACTGGGCGATGCTCGGCAAGGGCGCCAGCCAGCCGTGGCAGAAGACCATGAAGGAACTCACCGGCGGCGAAAAAATGGACGGCTCGGCGGTGCTGGAGTACTTCGCCCCGCTGCAGACCTGGTTGAAACAGCAGAACGAGGGACAGAGCTGCGGCTGGCAGGCGGCTGCGCCCGCAGTAAAGCGCTGATCACCATCGCGCTCAATTGAATGGAAGGCCGGCGCGAGCCGGCCTTCTGCTTTGCGGCGAACGACCCTGCGCATTGCGGATCGCGCTGGCTATGATGTGTAGCGTATGCAGTAACGCCGTCGGCGTTCCTCTATCGGACAGGATGCCCATGCAACTGTGCAACCAACTCAGGACACCCACTATTTACTATTGAATCCCAGGGTGAATCGACTAAGCGAAAATCAACCCCCGACGTTATGCGCTGTGCGCTTGATGTCGGGGCTTACCGATCATCGCCCACGGAATATCCTCCCTTGCGGGCTACGACGTTTCCATCCTCAATCAGACGGGCCGAGCGATCTTCATCGCGAACCCCAGCCCTTTGACCCACCGCTGACCGATACGCTGAGCGACAGCGATCAGATCTTGCGCTTCGCCGACGACTCGCCAGTACCCTGAGCCAACCGCATTCACCCGCATGGCCCAACGTTGACTCGTTGGATCCAGCGACTGCAAAATCGGCGGCGCATCCTTCTGAATCGCGCCGCGCTTGCAATCACGCAGTTGTCGCCCGGTCCAGTCGACCAGTTCCAGGTATTCGCCCGTGCGAATTGGCAGACAGCGCAACAACGAGCCCGATGTCGGCACCAACGATTGCGTCAGCATGACGGGATCGCGTTTGGCCTGTTCGATGCGCTGCTGAACGCTGGTGTGATCGGAGTTCTCCAACCGCTTGGTTATCCCAGCACGGATCGGATTCAGGTCGATATAGGCCATCGCAGCCAATACGGCGCGCGAATCGCACAAAAGTTGACACTTGTAACGACCTTCCCAGAACCGCCCTTTGCAGCGATCCTCGGCATTCGCCCGTCTGGCAATCGGTTCGGCCAGACAGCGCATCAGCCACGACAAATCGCCCAGCCGCCGGCGCAGTTCGGTCATATAGGGTACGTCCTGAAGAATGCGCAGCCGTTTGTGCTCGCGGGCATGATGACTTTCATCTCGGGGTGGGAACAGCACCAGCCAGCGCTCGAGCACTGTTTCGTCGTCCCAGCTGTCGACGTGCGTCGGGTCCATATGTATGACGATGTGCAAGTGGTTACTCATGACCGCATAGGCGAGTACATCGGCTGCGAAGCAGGAAGCGACGAGCGCGATTCGAGCCTGCACCCAGTGTTTTCGGTGCTCGAACGACTGACCAGTGTAGTCGTCGATGCCGCAGAGGAACGCGCGCCGTACGCAACGCTGCACGCAATGGAACGTGCTTGCGGCATCCGTCGGAACGAGCTGGGATCGCGGCTGGGCCATGGCTGGCATCGTAGGACTCGGCGCGGGGTTGTCGCAGTCGGGAAATGACGCAGGTGGCTGTAGGGAATTTCTGGTTTGTGGGTGTCCTGGTTTAAAAATTGCGGCCAAAATCGGGACAACCCGCTGATGGACAACCCGCTGATCAGAAAGGAAATTTCACATGGGCAAAAGCCGGCCCGACCCACTGCCTTTCACGAAGACCCGAAACTATTTATGGGCCTGATCAATAGTTGGTTTGTGGGTGTCCTGGTTGGTGGCAACGATTCCTGAAGGATCACCAGATGATCTGCAGCATGAGTCGTTGCGGAAATTGCCACGACAACGCCGTGGCCGAGAGCTTCTTCCAACTGCTCAAGCGGGAGCGAGTGAAGCGGAAGATCTACCCGACACGGGATCACGCTCGGGCCGATGTGTTCGACTATATCGAGATGTTCTACAACCCGGTACGAAGGCATGGCAACAACCAGGGCCTGTCTCCGGTAGAGTTTGAAAAGCAGTCCCTAAGACACGGCTCGTGAGTGTCTACAGAAGCCGGGGCGATTCAGTATCCGTTGGAACGAACTGTGATCGCACCTGAGCCATGACTGGCATCGCAGTGCGGTGGCGGGCTGTCGGTGTCGGGAAGTGGCGTGGGTCGGTGTAGGGGATTTCTGGTTTGTGGGTGTCCTGGTTTGTCTGCAAGCAGCAGAACGAGAGGCAGAGTTGTGGGTGGCAGGCGGCTGCGCCTGTGCCTGTGCCTGCACCGCCCAAAGCAGGCTGAACGAATCAACCTCCCGGCGGTATCACTTCCGCCGGGAGTGACGAACGGGCTATTCACCTCTCCCCAGCACGCGCTACATTCGCAGCGCAAACCGGGGTTCGAGCAACGAGCGATCCATAGCTCTGGACGATCGATATCTGAACTTCGATAGAGCGCGACAAGATCACCGCTGGAGGCAGCGAATGGAATTCGGCAGGTCCGGGGATATTCATCGCAGCAGGCAGCTCCGCTGCTTGCTGATTCCGACACGAATCGCCTTGACGCTGCACTAGCGCCATGCTTTCGCGCACGGATCGGCTGAAAGCGCTCACCGAACATTCGGATTTCCGCGTCGGCGCGTACGTGGTGCAACCGGGGCAATTGATCGTCATCAAAGATGATGCCGAATACCATCTCGAAATTCGGAAGATGGAAGTGCTGGTCATGCTTGCCGACCACGCCGAAACTTTTGTCAGCAAAGACGACTTGCTGAGGAAAATCTGGGGTGTGGACAAGCGAGGGGATACGATCCATAACGACGGGGCCGTAGAGGCCGTCATCTCCCATCTGCGCACTTTCTTCGGCGATAAGAAGCGGGCGCCTTGCTATATCGAAACGCGCACAGGCGGATATAAACTCATCGCGAAAGTGGTCTTAGATAACGACTGCAAAAGGCCAACACAGCGGCAAGCCTGGCTAGGTCGCAACCCATACGTCGGTCTGGAAGCCTTCGATCATAAGCACGCCGATGTCTTCTTTGGTCGCTCACGCCTGACCACGCGTCTTCTAGACGCGATGCGCAAGCAAATTGAGAACAAACGCCGCTTCGTCTTCATTGTCGGTCCGAGCGGCTGCGGCAAGACATCGCTGCTGCGGGCTGGTGTGTTGCACAAAATTCAGGACGGAAGTATCAACGGTTTGGAGGCATTGTCGGTTGCGACTTGCAATATGGCGGCAGCACAAGGCGGCGATGTCGTCGAACAACTCGCCATGGCGCTATCCACGTGGGAGCTTCGCGGTAGTGCGGTGTTCAAGTGGTCGTCGGCCAGAGATCTAGCCAATCATCTGATACAGCACACCGACTCGATTGCTTCCACTATCTCGGGCGCATTCGATTGCCATGCGGACCGCAAGCTCTCAGGCAAACCGTATGCGCATCTACTGCTGGTCATCGATCATGCCGAGTCACTAGTCTCGTCGAACAAAATCTCACAGGAAGAGCGAGGAGACTTTTCGCGCGTGATCGATGCATTGTGCGAATGCCCTCGCGTGTTCGTCGTGATGATCGCACGTAGCGACTACCCGACGTTGATCGAATCGATGCCCGATCTCGCGGAGCGTATCGCCGGCGAAGGGCATATCCAAGTATTGACGCCCAGCTCGGATGAAATCAGGGAGATCATCCGTTATCCAGCAGAGATCGCCGGTCTGAGTTTTGAATACGATGGGCAGGCTCTGGACGATGTACTCCGCGATGCCGCCGTAGAGCATCTCGACGCACTACCGCTCCTGCAGCACACCTTGAAATTGCTCTACGATGATCGCACCGAAAATCGGATGCTGACCTTCGCTGGGTACCGAAAAATTGGCGGTCTTGAAGGTGCGATTGCCCATCATGCAGAAGAAGTCTTTTCTGCGCTCCCCCAAACCGCGAAGGACAGCTTGGACCATGTGCTATCGCACCTGGTCGTGGCAAACCCCGCAAACGACGCGATCATCACCACCAGAGTCGTAAAGAATGCCGCGCTACCTGACGAAGGCGCCCAAATGTTGATCAATGCCTTCATTTCGGCTCGGCTCTTCGTAGGAAAGTATAGCGACGATCAGCAAGCTTTCGACGTCGTCCACACAGCACTACTAAGGCAGTGGCCAACAGCAAAGAACTGGACACGAGACAATCGTCGCTTTCTGCTCGCGCGAGAAGATTTCCAGCGCGCAGCGAATATCTGGTCAGGCAAAGGCCGACCTGAAGACCACTTGCTCAATTCAACAACGCAACTCTCTGAAGCCGAGGAGGTATTCCGGAAATTGCCGGAGAATCTGAACAACGAAATTCGTGACTTCCATTACGCCTCGCAGAGACTGCTTATGAAAAAGCGTCGCCTGCGTCGTAGCGCGATTGCCGCAATGGCTTTGCTCACGCTTTTCTCCATGACAGCGGGATTGATGGCGCTGATGGAACGCAAGCAAGCGGAGAAAAGAAGAGAGGAAACCCAAGAATTCGCGAACTTTATGCTCGGGGGATTGACAACTAAGCTCGATCTTTCAGGGAATCTTGAACTGCTGGAAAGCGTGAGCATGAAAGCGCTATCGCATTATCAAAGTCAGCCTGAAAGCGAGCTGAGAACGAATGACCTGATCAACTATTCGCGCGCGCTTCGCACCCTTGGAAGCGTAAAATTGAGTCAAAAGAAATACGCACATGCACTAACTCTCTTCGCATTATCCGCGCAAAAATCCGGGAAAGCCGTTGACTCGGACCACTCTTCTCAAGAAGCCCTGAATGAGCTGGCTCAAGCAACCTACTATCTTGGCATTCATCATTACGAACTGAAAAATTACAAAAAAGCCGAAACTCAGTGGAATAACTATCTGAAAATTGAAAGACTGCTCATCAGGATTGCCCCCAGTAAAGACACATGGAAGACCGAAGAGGCTTATGCTCTGAACAATCTTGGCACTATAGCGCTCAGGCAGGGCAGACCAGAGTCCGCACTTGCTTTTTTCAGAGGCTCCGAGCGACACAAGAGGCTGATGAAAGATCTACGTGGGAAAGACCTTGGCATGCAGTATGACTGGATAGATTCCTTATCCTGGATCAGCAGCGCACTTGAGGCTAATGGAAAACTTGAAGATGCAGCGAAAGGGTACGATGAACAGATAAAATTGCTTCGAGTTCTTACGAACGAAAAAAAGGGCTACCACAAATGGAATTTCAGGTTAGCAAATTTCTTGCAACTTCAAGCAATCCTTGAAACCTCAAGGGGCAATCTGAAAAAAGCCAGGAGCAGCGCCGAAGAGAGCGTCAATATTCTTTACAGACTGTCCAAGATAGAGCCCTATAACGACGACTGGATGCAAAGCCTTGCTCGTGGCCGTTTGATCTTGGCGGATATTGCGCGCCTGCAATCAGACAACAACACTGAAGGCGAGCAACTTCGACTGGTCCTGAAATCCATATCAGAACTCGATTCCGAGATCAGATTGACTGCCGCTTGGCGGCGAATCGCTAACAACGCCAAGTTCATTGAAGCAGGAATCATCAACACACTTTACGATCCTAGCAAAGCAGATAGCGCAATCAGCAATATGCGCAATCTACTGGCAGAGACAAAGAGCGACGAGACAACTATCGACTACGCAAGAATGCTGATCGTTCGCGGCCGAACGCATGCTAATTCTGGTCAGCGAAAAGCCGCTATTTCGAACTGGCTAGAGGCGTTAGAGAACTTAGAACAATCATCTTTGAAAGCCCGCCCCGACTGGAATCATCTCTGGATCGAGGTCAACATCCTGCTCAGCCGGCACTCCGAAATAGCGCAAAGAGTCTCATGGCTAAAGGCTATTGGATACAAACACCCTGATTTCATCGACGCCCTAAAAAAATGATTTACGAATTTGATACCGTATTTGTTCTTTGATGATGCCGCCAAATAGAATTTAGCATGGGAAAGTTGAACGCGATGGAATGCTCTTCCTTTAGAGTTTTCACCTAATGGCGATAAGCGTCACGCCTCAAACTTTTTCAGTATCCATCTATACGGAGAGCACTAATGACAACCGTCTATAGTTTTGGCTCTACAAGCGCATCGTTAGTCCGCCCTAAATCAGTCCTGACCATAGGTATGGGCTTTTCATCACCTTTCAAATACAAATTTTCGAAGCAAGAAGTGCTTCTTGAAAGTTCAAAAGCACTCGACATTTCATTAGAGTCTGAATTCTCACTTGATCTTGCAAGATATAGCATTGATATCGTCGAACATTGCTGCACTCGTCCTACAGCAAT
>JANLSB010000043.1:0-1969 GCA_031362125.1 Lysobacterales bacterium
AGTGTGGCTCGTTGAAGCCGTAAGTGGGAGGCGTCCATTTCAACACCCACTATTTCATTACGCCGCGTGACGCCGCGTGACTGGGCACCCGCGATTTCATTGCGCCATGCGCTGAGCGTGAGACACGAGTTTGACAAAGCCTGTCAGGGAAGAGGCCAGCGGCATATCGGGATTTTCCGAATTGTGGGTGTCCCATTCTTCTAACATTCTCGCCGCCAGCAGCGCATGCTCATCGCATAACCGCTGGGACTTGAAGCGCTCTTCCCAGAACCGTCCCTTGCAGCCGTCCTCCTGATTCGCTCGTCGTGTGATCGGCTCGGCCAAACAGCGCATCAACCACGACAGGTCAGCGTGCCGCGCGCGGGTGGTGTGCAGCCTGTCCGGCTGGGCAACGAGTCGGGCGCACTTGTGGGTCACGGCCTCATTGCTGTCCTGACGGGGCGGGAACAGCAGCACCCAGCGCGCAGCGACCTGGTCGTCCGTCCAGCCATAACAGCATCCGGGATCAGCTCGACGACCAAATGCAGGTGATCGCTCTTGATCGGATTGACGTGGATGGCGACTGCAAAACGCCACGATGCGCTTCTCGATCCAGTCCTTGCGATATTCGAACGATTTGTCGGTATAAGCGTCGACGCCGAACAGGAACGCCCGGCGTAAACAGCGCTGGGCGCAACGGAACGTGCCGGCCGCACATGGCGGCGCGAGTTGGCAGCGCGATTGTAGTTGAGCTACCCCGGTTTCGGTTTCGCCAGCTTCCGGTGAAGGGCGCGCGGTTCGCTCTCTATGCGCATTCATCGAGGCATGCCGATCAGCATCGCAAATTGTAACGAAATGCTTCCAGAACAATGTCCAGCAACTTCTGTTCTCATTCGAACCGCGCAGCGACAAAGATCTGAACGATTGCAAACACAAGATAAGTACGCATTCGCAACGTCCTGCAAGCCTCAATGACCCAGGAGAAAAAAAATGAATCGTCGAGATACGCTCAAGTTGGCCTTGTTGGCGGCGCTCACGGGATGTCGCCCATCGGGCAACAATGCCGCTCAAGGGGCGGTCGGGCAGACGCCCGACAGTGCGGGACACCCATCGGTCCCACTCAGCGATGCGAAGTCCGCCAGCGCCGCTGTCGCGCCGACCCAGGGCCGCAATATCCTCATGATCGTGTCAGATGAAATGCGGTTTCCGATGCACTTCCCGGGGAACCCCGCATTACCGGACAGCACGGAGAACATCCTGTCCGAAAAAACGTATCTCAAGAAGTTCATGCCCAATCTCTCACGCATCCGCGCCGGTGCCGTTTCCTTCGAAAATCATCACACAGCGGCGACCGCATGCAGTCCAGCACGAGCCTCCTTGCTCACCGGGCTGTACGCGCATCAACACAATCTATTGGTGACCCTGCCACCGGCCCTCGCGCAGACCGGCAGCTTTCCGTTGGCTCCGACGCTGTCGCCGACCTTCCCCACCATCGGCAGCGTCCTGGCAGGCATGGGTTATGCCTCGACCTACATCGGCAAATGGCACTTGAGCTATCCGGCATCGAATGGAAATTCGATCGCCAACTATCCACCTCCAGACGTCAACAACTTGCAACACTTGTTCCAGAACGGCTATCTCGGCGCGTATGGCTTCTCCGGCGGAACATACCCCGACCCGGAAGGCGCTGGGCCGTCGACCGGCGAACTGTGCGACCCACAGATCTGCGATGGATTCACAACCTGGAACCGCGACCTGCGCCCATCCATCGCTACGCCGTGGTTCACGGTGGTGTCGTTGCTGCAGCCTCACGATGCGCAGTTTTTCTGGGACGGCATCGAAGACAACCCATTCAAGCCAGGCGCAGCATATCCGGACCGCACAGCAGTTCATCGACGGCCGCCTCCCCGTAGCGGACGACGTAGCACGCCCCCATGGCCACGTGCGCCGCATGAGTCCACTCGGCCTTGGGCAGAAGACCGGCCTCCCA
>JANLSB010000446.1:0-6984 GCA_031362125.1 Lysobacterales bacterium
GATATAGCCGAAACTGCCGGCGGGCAAGGTCACGACATCGCCCGCCGGCACCAGCACGGCGGCGCAATCGCGTTCGAAACGGACGGGTTCACTGCTGCGTGAATACACGGGAGGGTTTGGAAACGTCGTATGCGGGGTGGCTATTGTATCCGCCGGCGCAGAAACAAAGTGGCGGGCGTGTCGGACACGATCTGCGCACTGTCTGCCCCAGATCGAAAATGGTCGGTTTGAACGCTGTGGGTTCGCGGCGTGTCCGCACTCGGCTACTCTGTGCCCATGTTGACCTCCCCCACTGCCCCGACCTCACCGCGCATGCGTGTGGTCGCACCGCTGCTGCTCGCTGTCCTCGGCATCTTGGGCATGAGTGCGATCTGGACGCTGCTGGCGCTGATCGTCGACCGCCAGTGCGCCTGGATGGCCGCGCTGACCGCCGCCGACATCGCGCTGCTGCTGCGGCTTGGCCGGGCCGCTCCCGGTCTGCCGCGCGCGGCGACGAATCTGCTCGCCACGCTCGCGACCATCCTGCTGGCGAACTGGACCATCGCAGCGACGCAGGTGGGTGGGCCGATGGGACTGGAGCTGATGGATTCGGTGCAGCGCCTCGGCAGCGATCACGCGCAGACCCTGTTCGGCCTCGCCAATCAGCCTGCGGAACTGGCGTGGTATGCGATTGCGGTGATCATCGCGGTCTGGCTGGGGCGCTGAGCGCGGGTCAAACCGCGAGCAGCCACCACAGCGACGCGCACACCGCGGCTGCCCAGAGGCACAGCCGCACGAAGTTGCCGCTGTCGGTTCCCGGCAACACCACCGCGCGCTCCGGCCGCTGCGGATCGTGATACACATCCACCGCTTGCCCTTTGTGCAGCCCTCGCAGCATCGCGTACGCATCGCGCTGGGCGAGCCAGCGCGTCGGACGATAGGTGAAACGTTCCGAACGGTAGCGCCTTCCGCGCACCGTATACGCATACGTCAGATGCGCGGTGAACACCACATCGCCATCGCCTTCCGGGTCGTAAACGGTGCTTTCGTCGAAACCGAGCTGCAGGATCCTGCCCTCCACCCGACTCCAGCGCAGCGATGCACGGCCGAGCACGAATATCCGGCAGGCCCGCAGGGTCAGTCCCGTCGAAGCGGCCAGTGCGCGTATTGGAATCAGCGGGCTGGTCATGGGAAGGGCGGAGATATCCGGAAGAAGATATGAAGATATCCGGAAGAAAATATCCAGAATCAGGGTGCGCGTCGACCTGGCTTGGGCAACAGCAACCACGTTCGCGACTTGTAGGCCGTCCATTCCGGGTGTCGCGCCATGCTCAGATCCTTTCGCAACATGTTCGGAACGAACAGGAACAGCCACACCCACGCCAGCACTACCCACGGCAGCCAATGCCCGGCAACGACGGCGAAGCTCGCGTAGAGCATCATCTCGCCGAGGTAGTTCGGGTTGCGCGTCCGTGCGAAGAAACCATCGACGATCAGCCCACGCCGCGCGCGCAGCACGAAATATTTCTGCACGTCGGCCCCTACCATCAGCACCACGCCCAGCGCATACAGCACGATGGCCGCGCCGAGCACGCCGGGCGGCTGCTCGATGTGCCGGGTGACGATCAACCACGGCGCGATCCAGTACAGGCCCAGCACGAACAGCCACGCATTGACCGCGCCGGCGATGGTGATCTTCTTCTGCCAGCCGGGATCGGGAAAGATCGCTTCCTTCAGCAGCCAGATCAGGCCATAGCTGCCGTGCAGGCCGAGATACGTCCACGCCGTCGGCGTCCACACGTCGTAGATCCACATCAGGGCGAACACGAAAACCAGCGTACCGCCCTTCTGCAGATTGATCGTGGATGCCAGCGTAAAAAGCTTGGGGCCACCGAGAAAATCGTCGGTCAGATAGTCGCGCAATGCGATGAACCGCGTCAGTGTCTGCCCCATCGCTCAGCTCCGGAAGGTTTTCATCGGACTCAGGTGCTCGAATCGCCGTACATCAGCTTCTGCGGAATGTCGGTGACCGGCAGGCCGGTCGTTGCGCCATTGACCGGGTAGTCGATCTGCCACACGCGGTCGAACACATGGCCTTTCCAATGCCCGGTCGGCGGCAAGCCGCCCAATGCGGAAGTCAACTCCGGAATCTTGCCGTGGTGCCAGCAGATCAGCACAAGCTTGCCCGCGTATTCCGGCTCCGTCAGCAAGGCAGTGGCCAATGTCGCATAGTCGTCGTCGGCATAGTTGTCGTTGATCGTCAGCCCCAGTGTGTTCGCCAGCGGCGTGATCGTTTCGACAGGACGGTTGCTGTTTTTCGACGCCTGGGTGGCGAAAAGGACATCCGGTTTTCCGAAGGTCGCCGGCACGTACACCGCCAGACTGGCGGCGCGCTCGTAGCCTTGCGTCGACAGATCTGGGCTGTCTGCAGGGCTGTCGGTCGACGGCTCTCCCGGCTTCTCGCCGTGACGGATGATCAGGACCTGGCTGGGTGCGGTGGACATGGTCTCTTTCCTTGAATAGCGGACGGGCTTGTATGGTTGATGTGATGGTAGTGGCATCGCAGCATTGCTGTCACTGCGAGATGGCGATCGGTGTAAAACCGTTCTACGGCTTCGACGAAACGCGCACTATCGCCATTGCGATCCCGCCGACGATCGCCACCGACGCCAGCAACAGCCGCACCGTCATCGCTTCATCCAGCAATAGCACAGCGCCAAGGGCGGCGATCAGCGGCACGCTCAACTGCACGGTCGCCGCATGGGTCGATTTCAGCGTCGGCAAGGCCGCGTACCAGATCGAGTAGCCGAGTCCCGAGGTCAGCGCGCCCGAGACGATGGCATAGCCGACACCGCTGGTATCCACGGTTGCTCGACTCGACATCAACAGACTCAAGGCCAAGGAGAACGGAACCGCGCGCAGAAAGTTTCCCGCCGTGACCTGCGTGGGATCGCCCGCGCCTTTGCCGCGCAGCGAATACGCGCCCCAGGCGACACCCGCGCACAGCATCAGCGCAGCGGGCTGCAGCGGTGGCGCAGCCAACCCCGGCAACAGCAGTGCGAGCAAGCCGCCCAAAGCCAACAGCAACCCGAGCCACTGCAGCGATGCCAGGCGCTCGCCCCGCCACAGACCGTGGCCGATCATCGTCATCTGCACCGCCCCGAACAACAGCAGCGCGCCGGTCGCCGCCGGCAGGCTGATGTAGGCGAACGAGAACCCGGCGGCATACGCGAACAGCGCGAAGGCCGAAGGCCAATTGCCTGCGCAAGCGCAGGGCGGAGCACGCAGTCGCACGATGATCCACAGTACGAGCGCGCCGGAGATCAACCTGATTGTCGTGAAGCTTGCGGCGTCGATTCGGGTGTGATCCAACGCAGCGCGACACAGCAGCGAATTGCCTGCGAAGGCGAGCATCGCAAGCGTGGTAAGTATGAGGATGCGGAGATGGGACATCACATTCCGTTCGGTGGGCATGCCGTGGCATGTGGCAGATCAGGCACGGGGATGGCCTTGAGGAGATCATCGACCGCTCCCGGCCAACCTCGCCAGCGGTGGGATTATGGCGACGCCGCGACCCTGCGCGGGCATGCGACCTCGATCGTCTCGGCGATGCGGTCGTGAACGGTTTGGCGGTTGCGACGGATGAAGTACCGGGCAAAGCCGAATCCGGCTTCCAATGCAGAGGCGGCATAGCCGAGCGCGCGCTCGATGCTGTGCCAGAGCGACAGCTTTTCGTGCACCAGCGACAGCACACGGACGCGGAAAAGAAACTTGCCGATGGTCTGGCCGCGACCCAGGCATGTCCCCAGGCCGAAGTACAGAAAAAAAACCAAGCCCGGTCAGGTTGTGGAATGGATCGAATGGCACCACGACTTGACCCGAGGCAGTCCGATGCTCGAGCGCCGAAGGTAGCCCGACCAGTATGGCGAGCAGGACCACAATCAGAAAATCGAACATCCATGCGCCGGCTCGTCTCCGGAGCGGTGCCGGCGACACACCTTCAAGCAAGCGCATCGGCGCGAACCCGGGGGTGCGAGGAGAACGCCCTGCTCAAATGGGATGTTCAAATGGGATGTTCAAATGGGACATGCTGATCGACGCCTCCCCGCTGCTGATGTGGAAAGATGTTCAGACACCGATACCGACTGCCGCATGGGCATCATAGCCCTGGCCGCGCCCCAAGCGGCAGCGGCTGATCGCACATGCACTTCGCCGCTCAGGCTGGCCTATGCTCAGCTGCGTTCCATGGCGCCCACGATGCGGGAGCGCGTTGCGCCGAGCAGCAGCCTGGAGTACAGCCGATGGAAGCCGAGCAGTGCATCAAAACCAAACCCCATCGTGGGTTTTCCGCTGCCGGCGTATCCGCGTGGAACGACTGCCGAACCGAAATACAGCCATGTCTGCGCCTCGACACCGGCTCCAGCTGTCGGTACCGCCATCAACCAGGACTTCGTGCGCCCGGTGACATCGGCCAGCAGCAGCTGGTCTGCGGTTCGCTTCTCCACGCGCCAAGCCGCGAACGACTCGACCATGCCTTCGGCGAGGCGTTTGGCATCGATGTCCGACGACGGCCGGGCAGCCAGCCACTTCAAGACGGCGCGCTCAACCTTGAACAGACCCGTCGTGTAGAAGGCTTCGATGTACGTCGCCTGGGAAACCACGCCATCGATCGCAACCACATAACAATCCGTGAAGGCACCGGCTTCCCGACACGCGTGCAGAAGCGATGTCGCGGGGAGTTCGCTTGCGCGGGCAGCAGTCATGCGTTTGCGCGCCGGCAATAGGCCCGGAATTCGGCGCGATGCCAGCCAGCCACGTGTCGAATGGCGATCCGGGCGTCGAGGCCGATCATCGAGCGGAAGCATTGCTCGCACTGCATGGTCAGTGTTCCGATATGAGGTTCGTTTGATGGTACTGCTTGGGATTGCAGGGTGGCAGTGAGGGCAGAAGCCAAGGAGGCCTGAACGAATGACTGCTTATTGATTCTCTGCGCCCCTGCATCTCCCCGCCCCTCACTCCGAAACGCCTTCAATCCCACAGCTGATCCGGAACACATGCCCGTCCGGGTGGCGAATATGCATTTCGCGGACGTTCCACGGCATATCGGTGGGCGGCCAGGTGACTTCGATGCCATGTTCGCGGCATTCGCGATGCACCGCATCCACATCGTCGACCCAGATCGACATCCACACACCTTTTTCGGCAGCCTCGTTGGAGTCCGGACCGAAGGTGGCGTCGTAGCTACTTCGCCCGCGTCCGCCTTGGCCGTCACGACACAGGAAAATCTCGAAGTGGCCCGCACTCACGCCGCCAAAACTGGGCGGCTCGCCCCACTCCCAGCCTTTCTTCCAGCCGAGTTTCTCGAACCAGGCGAAGCTTTGAGCCATATCGGACACGTTCAAGATCGGGGTCATGTGTTTTACGTGCATCGTACATTTCCTGACGTTGAGCAAAGCTAGTAGGGGGCATAAGCCGAAGGTGTCATGCGCCATCAGTCGTTAAAGGCGTCGCATAAGCAGAAGATGGCGCATGACGCTTCGTTAATGCAACCAACGACGGCATATGCGGCTTGCAGCCCTATTTGTAGAAATGCTGATGCGCCCAGAGCGACGTACTGACATGAGGCGGCGCAGCGCCGTGTTTCCGGTACAGCTTGTTGATATCTTCCTGGAAGGACTCGATGACATTCTGCTGGCCGACAAGTTTCGACTCGGTCAGATCCACGCCATTGGCGCGGGTCGTCAGTGCGATCTTGATCTCTTTGACGTCCTTGTATTGATCGAAGTTGTCGCGAATATTGTCGAGCAGCCTGCTTGTCACCGACTGGACCTGTGAGACTTCCGGTCGATATCCCTGTATCTCGATCGTTTTGGCCTGCGGAGCAAGTTTCGCGATATCGATACCGAATCGCAGAGAACCTGCAGGATCTGCCGCGGAAGACAGCCCCGCATCCAATCCCGCATCATTGATCTTGCCGAGTACAGTGCTGTAAGCGCCGGTAATGATGTTCTGAACCTGACGGTCCGAGCTTGAATTCTCGGCCAATCCATTCGCTTTCTTGAAAGCGGACATCGGAAAGATGTCCTTGCTCGGGTTGTCAGGTGGAACGCCGATGTGATCATCGACCACCACCGATTTGATGCCAAGCTCTTTCGCGAGCGCAATGGTGGGTTCGATGCGCTCACGAACAAAGTAGTCGACCACCTTGGGATTGCCCCAGTTCGGAATGCCGCGATCGACATTGGGCAGCGATCTGTCCAGATAGACCATTCCACTGCCAGGCTTTTCTTTGTTGAGCCCCAGCAGGTGATCCGCGAACGGGTTGTGTTCCGCGTCCGGGCGTGCGGGATTGGCCAGCACAGGGCGCCCGTCGGAGACGAAGAAGCGTATCTCGGGGCGTTCCGAAGGGGGCACCATCTTCATTGCTTCCGGAAGCGATTTCCGCAGCTCATCCACATAGGAGCCGCCGAGCGGACCCGTCGTTTCGATCAGCATCACCTTGCCCGGTCCGATGCTGCGCATGGTGTTGGCCAGAGCATCCGCCTGTCGTTCAGGCGTAAGACCCGCCAGGTTGCCGGTGCGCGAATAGTAGACACTGGCATCCCGGGAATTGACCGGATGTTCGGGGTTGTCGGAGATCGGCTGCTTGATGCCCGACGCGCGCTCCAAGCCGGCAGTTTGCGGATCGATGGAGGGCGAGCTTTGTGCCAGATTGGGCTGATCGAGCTGGCTTGTTGGAGTGATGGGTAAAGATCGCATTGGGTTGTCCTTGTGAAAAGAGCGCTTGCGAACATTAAACGGCAATTTTGCGGGGTGGAACCGCCGAAGGCGATCCCACTATCGCGATGCAGCCACCATGCCGACATTCGGCGGAAACCGCTGCGCGGGTTCCGCCCCGCAAATACGCCCTACGGCCTTGAGTGCCGGTGCGTCCGGAGTTCATGCAGATAGGACACCAGACGATCGCGCCAGATGCGGTAGCCGGTCTGGTTGGGATGGACGCCA
>JANLSB010000505.1:0-1787 GCA_031362125.1 Lysobacterales bacterium
ATCGACTTCAACGCGCTGCTGCCGAAGTTCGCGAAACTCGGCGCCACGGTGCTGGGCGTGTCGCGCGATTCGATCAAATCGCACCAGAACTTTTGCGCGAAGCAGGGCTTCGACTTCCTGCTGGTCAGCGATGCCGACGAAGCGCTATGCAACGCTTTCGAGGTCATCAAGGAAAAGAACATGTACGGCAAGAAGGTGCTGGGCATCGAACGCAGCACGTTCCTGATCGACCACAACGGCAAGGTCGCCGCAGCATGGCGCGGCGTCAAGGTTCCCGGCCACGCCCAGGCCGTGCTCGACGCGTTGAAGGCTGCCCAGGCGCAGTGATCCCCATTCGCGACACGACGTGTTTCCGCCCTGCTTCGCGGGCTGCGGAGGCTTGCGGTCGCCCGCAATTCCATCTCCATCCTCTCCTTATCTCCGCAACCGGTAGCGCATACGAATGATGACAAAAGGCAAGCGCATCTACGTCCTCGACACCAATGTGCTGATGCACGACCCCACCGCGCTGTTCAAATTCGAGGAACACGATGTGTACCTGCCGATGCAGGTGATCGAGGAACTGGACAACGCCAAGAAAGGAACCTCCGAAGCCAGCCGCAACGCGCGCCAGGTCAGCCGCTTCCTCAATGAGCTGATCGAGACCCACGGCACCGACAAGATCGCCACGGGTCTGACATTGTCGCGGCCCAAGGGCCTGCAACTGCGTGCGGCCGACAGCATCGGCAAGCTGCGTTTCCAGACCGGCAGTTTCGATTCGGCCAAGCGCTTCGGCGCGGTCATGCCGGACAACCAGATCCTGGGCGCGATCATCGCCCTGCGCGAAGCCGAGCCCGAAGTGCCGGTGGTGTTCGTCTCCAAGGACATCAACCTGCGGATCAAGGGCGCGATCGCCGGGATCATGTCCGAGGATTACGAGAACGATCGCGCGCTCGACGATTTCAGTCTGCTGTACACCGGCACCGGCGTGCTGCCCGAGGATTTCTGGCAGCGCTACAGCGAGGGGCTGAAGTCGTGGACCGAAAAAGGCCGTACCTACTACAGGGCCGCGCGCATCGACGGCGACGACTGGTATCCGAATCAGTTCGTCTATCTGCCCGGCGACGACGAGGCCGAATTCCGCGTCGCCAAGGTCGACGACGCCTTCGTCGAACTGCAGATCGTCGACGACTACCGCAGCCATCAGCACGCGGTATGGGGTATCACCGCGCGCAACCGCGAGCAGAATTTCGCGATGAACGCGCTGATGGATCCGGAGATCGACTTCGTCACCCTGCTCGGCACCGCCGGCACCGGCAAGACCCTGCTGGCGCTGGCCGCAGGCTTGGCGCAAACCATGGACCAGCAGCGTTACCGGGAAATCATCATGACCCGCGCCACCGTGAGCGTCGGCGAGGATATCGGTTTCCTGCCCGGCACCGAAGAAGAAAAGATGACGCCGTGGATGGGTGCGCTGACCGACAACCTCGAAGTACTGATGCCGAACACTCAGGACGGCGGCAGTTGGGGCCGGGCCGCGACCAACGATCTGCTGGCCTCGCGGATCAAGATCCGGTCGCTGAATTTCATGCGTGGCCGCACCTTCCTCACCCGCTGGCTGATTCTGGACGAGGCACAGAACCTCACGCCGAAGCAGATGAAGACGCTGATCACCCGCGCTGGCCCAGGCACCAAGATCATCTGCCTCGGCAACGTCGAACAGATCGACACGCCCTATCTGACCGAAACCACGTCCGGCCTGACGTATGCGGTCGACCGCTTCAAGAACTGGGCGCACAGCGCGCACG
>JANLSB010000623.1:0-3224 GCA_031362125.1 Lysobacterales bacterium
CGAACCAGCGCATACCGTACAGCAGCGTGCCTTGATCTATGATCCCGGCTCACCTCTGTCGCCTCAGTTGAAATTTCTGAGAGGGCTATCCGACCGCCACGACCCTTATGCGACCTGCGTTCTAGCTTTCGCGCTCGACCTCTGCGCGCGCGGACCGGATCGGATGATTGTCGACGACTACGCACACGCGGATCCCGCCAGTCTCGATCAAAAAAGCATAAACAGAATGGCGGAGAACTTCGAATTCAGGGAAAGGTACGCGAACACTTGCGCTGGTCTGGATCAAAGCAGTTTTGCGGACATGGATCGAAGATTGCTGCAGTCGGCGAGGTTGGGGCATGTGGCGTCGATGACGAGATTCGCACTATTGCCTTTTCGCCCCGGCAGCAATAGTGAAGATCCAAAATCCGAGTTTGCGCTTGCTTATCGCGAAAATGCGGAAGCGATGTTGAATAGAGCGGCTGAGGCAGGAGACCCAGAAGCCTTGCGCGCAATCCACAATGCCTACTCGAATGGCTATATCACCAGTGCGATGGGAACGCTTGAAGTTGAGAAGGACCAAGCGAAGTCCATTGCAGCGTATCTGGCCATGTCACGTTATGCCGGCATTGATGACAGAAAAATCATGGAGCAGACCATCGAGCGCGAAGTGGCACAAATGAGTTCAGCCGAGGTTTCGCGCTTCAGCCGCTTGGAATCTTTGTACAGCTCTCCGGGCCGGAACAACGCGACGGATCCTGAGCAGGGCGAACGCGTGATCGACGATTTTCCGGAAAAGGCATGCGAAGCACGTTTCGGCACCGAATGATCCAATTGACGAGTATCCCGGATTCTCCATCCCGATTTATGGGCGGCTCCAGTTGCCAACAAAAAACCGCGCGACAACCCTTCCGGGTTTCCAACATTCTTGATTGCTGCATGGTAGTTCAAATCCGCACTCTGGGGTCGATTTCCCTATGCTGGCTTCAAGGCGAAAGACGCGCTGTATCTTTGAAGTGCGGCGTGCCCGTCAGTGGCGGGGCTTGGTGCACATGCGCCTTGACGAGCTCTGCGGGCAGCGTCCTTTCGCCAGCCAAGGCGTGTGCGTTGCGATAGGCAGCCGTGGCCGCTGCCTCGTCGCCCGCAGCCAGCGCCACCTTCAAGCCCAGCAGATTCGCCCGATAGTCCTGATCCAACCGTTCGGGATCATGTGCCCGCAGTTTGGCCAGCACCTGCTTGGCGGCCGCCCAATCGCCGCGCTGCAGCAGCAATTCAACCAGGGGCTCACTGGCCAACAGCATCCGGTAAGGTTGATTGGTCTGCTGCGCCTGTTCCAGCGCCAAGCGAAATTCCGCCATTGCCTCTTTCGACTGCCCCTGAGACCACAGCCATCGCCCGCAGGCGATGTGGCCGATGCTTGATTCCGGTTGATGCAAGGCTTTGCGCTGAGCGGGTGACGGCATGGGCATGGCTTTGCCGTTGGTCGCCAGATTCTGCGCAGCGACCATCCACAACAGCAGCGCACCTTCCCTGTTTTCCAGGATCAGGTTTGTCTTGTCGTTCGCATCATCTTCGACAAATGCTTCTGCGGCGGCGGCCAGCGCCAGTTCAGGGCGTCCCGAAGCGAGGTGATGCATCGCGGGTATGGTCAGAGATCTACGCTCCTTGCCCATGGTCCTGTCCATCGCATCCACTTCTTCGAGCAGCGAAGCGGCCTCGCGCAAACGGCCGCTGTCGGTGAGCACCAATGCACGCAGTTGCATGGTCCGGGCCCGACGCGCTGAATCCGGCGCCGATTGCAACAACTGCATGCTGCGCTGGGTGCTGGCCAACGCATCGGTGCGGCGCAACAGCTCGATTTGAATCTTCGCAGCGGTGTTGCGGGAGGCAATTTCGCTGATCGTATCGCGGGATTGTCTGGCATGGTTGGCGACCTCGATCATCTGCCCCAAGGCGTCGGCCAAACGCCCCATTCGCATCCAGGTGCGCGCCAGGGAGCCTCGGGCAATGGCCGCACGCCGGTTGTCGCCAGCCTTCAGCAACAGATCCCGGGCTCGAACGTGATCTTGCATGGCAGATTCGAACTGACCGGTCTTCATCAATGCACTGCCTCGCGTGCCCAGGGCTTCGCCCATCGCCTGAGGCGATGCTGCACTGCCGGCAGACTCCAATAGCATGACCGCCAATTGCGCCGGCGCCAGAACCTCATGCGCCGGCCTTCCAGTTCTGGCATTCAAGATGCTCTGCGCGGCGAGTAACCTTGCCCGCCACACAGGATCGTCGGCAACTTTGGCCCGTGCCTGTTGCAGCGCGAGCTTCTCTGCGGCTTGATCGAAGCGCCCGCGCTCGACGTCCAGTTTCAATTCCAGGATACGGGCATCGGGGGAATCCGCCAGATCCGTTGGCAGGGTCGCCAATCCATCTCGTGCCTCTTCAAACCGCCCGCTCCAAAGCGCCTCCTCGATGCGCTCCAATGGATCGACGGCTGTGGCGGACAGCACCGGCGGCGCGATCGCACTCGCTTCAGTCTTGCGTAGTTGCCAGCCGACGGAGGCTGCGACGACCATGGCCAGCGCAGCCATCGCATGCAGTTTGCGGTTGCGATACCAGGCGATTGTCGCTGCGTGCGGTTCGGACGCCGGTGCGATCTTATGCGCATATGGAGGAGACAGTGTTTCAGGCTCAGCCTCGGCCGCGTTTGCCTGTGCTGGCGAATGCATGTCTGGCGACTGCACCTGGGAAGTGGCGGCGGTGTGTGTCACCTCGGAAATCTCTCCGACCCAGCGATACCCCTGCCTAGGCACGGTGCGGATCAACCGCTGTGTCCGACCATCATCGCCGAGCACACGACGCACCGCCAGGATCACCTGCGACAATTGATGATTGGTGACGTTGTCGTGTTTCCACACTTTCTGGACCAGCTCGTCGTAGCTCACCACGCGCTGCCGGTGTTCGATCAGATGATTGATGCAGCTCAACACCCTGCCCGAGGCATCGATCGGTCGCCCCTGTCGAGTCAGCTGCGTTCCTTCGCGTTCCAGACTAAAATCGTCCCAACAATACCGCATGCCGCTGTCTCCGATGCATCCTTACACGGAAGGGGCAGAACAACCAGCGTGACGTCCAGATCACGCATCATGCCAGTCTCGCCCCTAGTTGACCAGCCGCCCTAGCAGCCTGTCGGACTATCCTCGCCCCCGCTAAAATCGAGTTCCCCCTTCCTGATACCCGCGTGCATGAGCCGA
>JANLSB010000649.1:0-1777 GCA_031362125.1 Lysobacterales bacterium
GTACGAAAGTACGCTTGGCCTGACACCGCTGCACTGGGCGGCCAGCCACGGCGGCGTCGAAATACTGAAATCATTGATCGAAGCCGGTGCGGACCCCACCGCCGAAAACCATCACCACCGTTTGCCAGTCGATTTGGCGCACCGCTACGGCAAGGGCGAGCACGTCGCTTATCTCAAAACCGTCGGCCCGCCGATCGCTTCGAAACGCGCGAAGACACCACCCAGGCAATCCTGACTCGGATCAGCCGCGCCTGCGTTTCTCGCTCTGCGCGCACGGCATTGTCGTCTCAACCACCGCCTCCGGGCGCATCGCTTCCAGCGCGCGCATCCGCTTCTGACCATCGTCCCACTGCAGGCGCGTGGTTTCCGACAGCAAGGCCTCGGTCAACGCCATCAGCGCCACGCTGGAATCCCAGACCGACGGCGCTTCCACGCGCGCCGGCAGCACATGCGCGGCCACGCGCGAGATCGGCGACAGCCATTGGTCGGTGATCAACACCACGCTCACCTGCCGGCGGTTCGCGGCCTGGGCCAGGCGCAACAGACTGGCCTGATAGCGGCGGATATCGAAGATCACCAGCACGTCGCGCTTGCCCATATCCAGCACCTGGTCGTACCAGTTCGCCTCCTGGTCGCGCAGATGGTTCACGCCCGGACGCACGATCCGCAGCTGCACCGACAGGTAGTGCGCGAGCGCGTCGGTAAAGCGACCGCCGATCACATGCAGCTGTTTGCGCCGGTCGGCCAACAGCGCGACCGTCTGCTCGAACTCGGCTGCGGGCAAATGGCGGAAGGTTTCGACGATGTTGTCTTCGATCTTCGCGACGAAACCCTGCAGCCAGGGCGTGGCTGGCGCGCCGACGCGCCGGGATTTCGGCGGCAATTTATTGAGCGGCGAGCTGAGCTGTGCGGTCAGCTCCTCGCGCATCACCCGCTGGAAATCCGGATAGGAAGCGAATCCGATCCGCGCCACCAGCCGCAGCACGCTCGGCGCGCTGACGCCGGTCTCCCGCGCCAGATCGCTGGCACTCTGCAGCCCGGCCACCGGATAGTCGGCCAGGATCCTGTGCGCCACCCGCCGTTCGGTGGCCGGAAACCCCGCCAGGCCGTCGCGCAACCGTTCCATCACCGTCTGCATGTTGCACTCCGACTTGACAAGCGGCCCCGATTGTTGGACTTTTTTCAGATGTTGTAAACCAGACCGCGTCTGTACGATTCATTACAGGCGTGCCCACCGGCCCCGATGACCGGAGCCCCATGTCCGTCGCGATGGCTTCAGCAGTGATTGATCGGCATGCCCCGGTCGCCGTCGAGAACGCTGACGGCGCGGGTGCGCTGGTGCTGATCTGCGACCACGCCAGCAGCTTCATTCCCGCGCAATACGCCGGGCTCGGACTTGACGACGAAGACCGCCAGCGGCACATCGGCTGGGACATCGGTGCGCTCGAACTGTCCCGCCTGCTGTCGCAGCGAATCGATTCCCCGCTGTTCCACGCCACGCTCTCGCGCCTGCTGCTGGACGTGAACCGGCAGCCGGACGCGCATGACGCCATCGTCAGCGTGAGCGAAGACATCGCCATTCCCGGCAACCGCGACCTGCACGCCGAAGAATGCGCCCATCGTCGCGACTGGATCTACCGCCCGTATCACGCTGCGATCGAAGCCTTGATCGCGCAGCGCATCGCCCTTGCGCGCCCCGTTGGCGTCGTTGCCGTGCACTCCTATACGCCGGTGTATCGCGGCCAGTCCCGCCCCTGGCAGATCGGTGTGCTGTCGC
>JANLSB010000700.1:0-3677 GCA_031362125.1 Lysobacterales bacterium
GCGCGTGTATTCGACCAGGGCCGCATAGAATTCGCCTTTGGCCTCGATCGCCGATGAAATATTGAATCGGGAGGTCGCGACCCCTGCCTTGCGAGATGATGCTTCTTAACGCGCATGTATCTTCCTGTAATAGCCGATGGCCTTGTCGAATTCGCCGACGTGTGAATCGCTGTAAACGTTGGCGATCGCGTTGAGCGTGTAACGTTGTCCGCTGTTGATGCCCAGCTCGACGTCAAGCGCATACGCACGATTGAGATCGGCGATGGCCTCGTCGTAACGCCCGTGGTAGTGCCTGCTTTCGCCACGCATGGCAAGCGATTCAGCCAGCGTTTGCTTGTCCTTTGATTTTTCGGCAACCGAGACGGCCCGCTCGTAAGCGGCCGCAGCTTCGCCGGGTTTGCCCTGGAGATCCAGTGCGTATCCCGTACAGCCAATGAAACTTGCGCTGGATGCCAGATCGCCAGCTTGCCGCGCCGCACGCAAGCCGCCCTCTGCGATCGTCAGCGCCGCGCGCGCATCGATGACGGCCGTGTTCGCGCACAGCGTCTTCTGAGCTTCGCGCAACAGCGGGCCGTTGCCGGTGGTGCGCGCGATCGCTGCCGCGCGCTGTGCCAGGGCGAGCGCTTGCCTCGGATCCCGCTCTTCGATGGCATCGGCCTGCGCGAGCAGGGATCTGACCTCGACGGCCGGCACCGCAGGCTGGCCCGCCTGTGTAACACAAGGCACACACAAACCCGCCCATAGCAGCGACTGCGCAAACACCTGGCACCAGCGCAAGGGGTTGGATACGGGTATCGGCATGCTCAAGCGCCCGTGACCAGTGAGGCGCCACATCGATGGCAATCAAACGCCGCAATGCATCCAATACCGAGTTCAAGCACCCATGGCGCTGGAGCGCCGGAGATTCGAGTCATGATTCCGCCCCCCGCGGAAGTTGCCGCAAGCCTCCCTACCGGTAAGCCAGCAAGACATGCGCCGGACTCTAGAGTGGCGCATTCTCGAAATATGCGCATTCCGTCGCGATATCTTCGCCCATTCAGGCATGGTTTTTCCCAGTAGGACAAAGCCGTGCCGCACCATCATGCGCCCGGCCGCACAAGACAAACAGCCTGCAGAGTCCTTGGCGGACTTTCCGACGAACGGTTATCGTCCACCGCAGAAACTAGACATTTTGTTCTAGACAAAATGTTCTAGTGGCGCTAGCGTAGGCAGCGTACTTCCGATACCGAGCCCGACATGCCCCGAACCCCGAAGCTGCCGAAGCTGCCGAAGCCTACGCCCGCCGAACTGGATCTGCTGCGCCTGCTCTGGGCATTGGGCCCAAGTACAGTCAAGCAGGTTCACGAAGCGCGTCAGCAGGAACGACCTGAAGCCGCCTATGCCACGGTGCTGCGGCTGCTGCAGATCATGCATACCAAGGGGCTGCTTGTCCGCGACGAGAGCCAGCGCTCGCACGTGTATGCCGCTGCACAGGCGCAGGACTCGTTGCAGACCAATCTGCTTGGCGAGCTGATCCACAAAGCGTTTTCGGGCTCGGGCAAGGACCTGGTGATGGCTGCCCTGCGCGGCCATGTGAGCGATGAGGAGCGCGCCGAAATTCAGCGTTTTCTCGAGGAGAACCGCGATGACTGAGCTGCTGTCCTCGATTCCGCCTTTCGACGTGCTGGTGTACTCGATCGGACTGACGCTGCTGCATTCGCTCTGGCAATGCTCGGCAATCGGAGTGATCGCATGGCTGGCACTGCGATCGCTGCCAAAAGCGACAGCACAGACCCGTTATGCCGTGAGTTGCGCGGCTTTGGCCGCCTGCGTCCTGTGGCCGGCAGCACAGCTGGCGCACGTACTGCTGGCACCGTTAACGCCTCTGACGGCAGCGATGGTCATGCCGACAGCCGACTTGTCTGTTGGACAAGGTATGTCGGGCCTGCTTTCTGAAAGCTTGCTATCGGGCAAGCCGATCCCACTCGATCGCGCGCTGCGATGGATCGCCGCCTTCTGGGCCGCTGGCGCATGCCTGATGCTGCTGCGGCTCGGCGTCGGTCTGCGCTGGGTCTCCCGGCTGAGGAGCAGCGCAGACGTGACACACGATTTCGCCTGGCAGCTCCGGCTGGACCGCTTGGCGCAGCGCTTCGGACTCTCTCAAGTGCGGCTTGCTGTACTCGATGGCAGGTCGACACCTGCCAGTGGCCCCTTTGTCAGCGGCATCTGGCGGCCGATGGTGCTAGTGCCAGCATCGCTGATCGCGCGCATGCCGGTGGACATGCTCGAAGCGCTGCTCGCGCACGAACTCGCCCACATCCGTCGTCACGATTATCTGGTGAATCTGTTCCAGCGGGCAGCGGAGGCATTCCTGTTCTATCACCCGGCGGTGTGGTGGCTGTCGCGCCGCATCCGGGTCGAACGCGAGTACATCGCCGACGATCTCGCAGTATCCGTTCTCGGCGAACGTCGATGCCTGGCGTTCGCGCTCGCAGAGCTGGGCCGTCTCAGCTCACCCACCCAATCACTTGCACAAGCCGCTCACGGAGGTCATCTCATGTCCCGCATCCAAACCTTGCTTCGCCCGGAACGCCGCACGCCGGCTGGCTCCGCACTGCTCCCCCTCGCCGGCCTCGCATTCGCCTGTATCGGTTGTTTCGCCTATGCGCAAACCCGCGCGACGTCCGTCGTCGCCCCGAAAGTCACTGTGGGTACGATCGCCGCTGCCGCTACCCCTACCGCAGCAGCGACGCTGACCCGCGATGGCACCTATGCTCTGGTAGACAGCAAGAGCAATCGGATTTCGATGTCCGGCGACACTGCGGATATCGACGCGATCCACGCAGCAAAATCGCGCGCGGATGGCGACTTCCTCTGGTTCCGCCGCGACGGCAAGGCCTATGTGCTGCGCGACACAGCCATCTTGGAGCGTGTCCGCAGAGTGTGGAGCACCAGCGCACATCGCGACGCCAAAATGGAAGCACTGAGCGCACAGATAGAAGCCCACGCGGGCCAGATCGAAGCCATCAGCAGGCGAATCGAAGCCGCTGCGCGTGTACACCAGGAAACACCGGAGGCCTCTAAAGCAATGCGCGACTTGCAGGCGTTGGCCAACAGGCAGGCGGCGTTGGCTCGGGAACAGACAACGATCGCGACCGCGATATCCGCCGACATGGCTGACGAGAAAGCTGCAGCCGAGACCGAGGACCGGATCGACGCGCTCGACGCGCAGATGGAAAAACTCGACGCTGAGATAGAAGCGCTCGAAAACATCATCGAAGCGCAGGCGGAGAGGCAGGAAGCCGGCCTCGAGCCGCTCGCCACGATACAAGCAGAACTCGAAGCAGCCACGCAGCCGCTTGAAGCCCTGGACGCGAAAATGGAAGTACTCAGTGTCGAGCAGGAGCGCGATATGGCCAAGATCGATCAGCAGATCCGCAGCATCATCGACCAGGCGGTCGAGAAGGGATTGGCATCGCCGGCAGTCGACGGCCAGTAAAGCGGACATCGTGTCGAAAAGATGTGCTATCGGCAAGATGTGCTATCGGCAAGATGTGCTATCGGCATGACTCCGATCCGCGCGATGCCGGCATAGTCGCCGGCATCGTCGGCACAGGGGCTAGAAACCGTTCAACAGCTGTCTCGCGCGCCTTCTGTCCGACTCCTCGCGCTCGATCCGCTTGGATGCGTCTTCGATC
>JANLSB010000706.1:0-3108 GCA_031362125.1 Lysobacterales bacterium
ATGAAATCAACCGTCTTCGGCCCGGAAATTGATGGTCAGCGTGCGGTTGAAGACACTCTCGAAGCCCCGGTACGGTAGGGGCTGCGCCTTCAGCACGGCGGCCTCGACCGAGCGCCGACCCTGCTCGTCGTAGGGGCAGGACGGGTCGACCTGGGCGTCGATCACTTCGCCACCCGGGATCTGGCGGATCACAATCTTGCAGAGCTGGCTCGCCGAGACGTTGTCCGGCTGGGTCCAGTTGCTGCGGATCGCATCGGACAGCGCCTTCGTATAGGCCGCGCTGAGGTTCGGTTCAGAGCCGCGATTGCCCGGCGGTGGGCTGGCGTTGGAGGCGCTGTCGGACGCGCGCCGCGCTTCGCGGTCGGCCATCTGCCTGAGCTTCTCCTCCGACAGATCGATCGTATGTTGCGCCTCGGCGCGCTGGCGACGGATATCCGCGAGCTCACGTTGACGTTCCGGCTCCCTCGCGGTGCGCGCCTTCTGCTCGGCCTGCTGTTGGCGCTCGCGCTCGGTCAGATCGACCTGCGCCTGGCGCTGCTTCGCTTCCTGTTCGCGCGCAGCGGTGTCGGATGACGTGGAGTCACGCTTCACTTCCTGCTGATCCACTACGTCCGGATCGGGCAATTGCTCCTGCGGCTGGAGCTGTTGTTCCGGTGGAGGCTCTTCGGAAGGATTTTCCTGCAGCGGCTCGGGCAACGCCTCCTCGGGCAGCGGCTCCGCCAACGGTTCGGGCGGTGGTTGCGCTTTCGCCAGCGGCACCGGTTCGCGCCGCAGCGCGCTGCGCATGCTCGATGGGAGCGCGTTCAGATCGACGACATCGGCGCTGATCGGCTCGCCCGCGGCAGCGGACGATGGCGTGCGCCACAGCGATGCCGCCAGCAACAGCAGCAGCGGCACCAGGTGCAGCAACAGGGCGAGGACGACGGCCAGCGCGGTGTCGGCGCGATTTTCGCGCATCGAACCTACTTCCCGTCCTTCGGCAGACTGACCAGGCTCACCTTGGTGATCCCGGCATCCTTGATCAGATCGATGCCTTTCATCACCGTCTGGTAGCTGGCATCGCTCGATCCATTGACCAGCACGGTCGCGCCGTCGTTCTGGCTGTGGATGATCTTCAACTCCGCTGTGATGTCGTTGGCAGTCAGCTCGCGATTCTTGCCGCGCTCCAGCATCAGCGCGTAGCGACCGTCGGCATAGATGCTGACGACGATCGGATCCTTCGGCGTTTCCATTGATTTCGCCCGCGACTGCGGCAGATTGATATCGGTACCGAGGTTCAGCAGCGGCGCGGTGACCATGAAGATGATCAACAGCACCAGCATCACGTCGATGTAAGGCACGACGTTGATCTCGGCTTTGAGCTTGCGCTTGCGGATGCGGCGCCCGGAGGCGGTGACGGCCATGCGGTTTCTCTGGATTTGACTGGTTTCAGTGCGATGTTTCAGTGCGACGTTTCAGTGCGACGCTTCAGTGCGACGGCTTCAACGCTTCAGCACTGCGTGTGGGGTCGGCGGTCAGGCGTCTTCGATATGCGCCTGGCGCTGCAGGATCGACGAAAACTCTTCGGTGAAGGTGTCGTAGCGCACCGCGATGCGCTCCACCCGGGTGGCGAACCGGTTGTAGGCCCAGACCGCGGGAATCGCCGCGAACAGGCCCATCGCGGTCGCCAGCAGCGCCTCGGAGATGCCGGGCGCAACGCTCGCGATCGTCGCCTCTTTCATGGTGGCCAGACCATGGAACGACATCAGGATGCCGAGCACGGTGCCGAACAGGCCGACATAGGGGCTGATCGAGCCGACGTTGGCGAGGAATTCCAGATTGTGTTCCAGACCGTCCAGTTCGCGCGAGACGGTTGCGCGCATCGAACGCTGCGCGCCTTCGAGCTGCGAGCGCGCATCCATGCCGCGGCGCTGGCGCACGCGGTTGAATTCACGCATCCCGCCTTCGAAGATCGCTTCCAGGCCATTGATCTGCTGCTTGCGACCGCTGGCTTCGGTGTAGATCCGGCCGAGATCGGCACCGGCCCAGAAGCGCTCCTCGAAACTGTCGGCTTCTTTCTGCGCGCGGTCGAGGACGCGCTTCTTGCGGAAAATAATGACCCACGAGGCCACGGAAGCCAGCAGCAGGAGCGCCATGACGAACTGCACCGGCAAACTGGCGTCGAGGATCAGCTCCAGGTAATTCAAGCCGCCACCGTCTGTGGTGACCGCAGCGGTGTCTTCTATCAGTGGCTCGATGGCGGTGGCCTGCAGCATCAGTGCAAATGAAAACATATCCTCGATTACTCCGCGTTCGATGTATTGAGTTGGTCTGACGCGGCTTCCTGCAACGCCTTCAGCTGGGGGTAAAGCGTGTCCGGGATCGGCCTGGGGCGGAAGTCGGACGCGCGCAGCGCGGCTACCCGCACCTCGGCATCCAGCAGACGCACGCCGTCGCGCTCGATGGTCTGTGCGATGACCAGACTCGCGCGCCGGCATTCGCGCAACGCCACACCCACATTCAGCGCATCGTCCAGACGCGCCGGCATGCGGAAGTCGATCGACATCGCGCGCACCGCGAACACCAGATCGTGTTGCAGACGCAGAAGTTCCTGTCCGTACCCGTGCGCGCGCAGCCATTCGGTGCGGGCGCGCTCGAGAAACGCCAGGTACTGCGCGTGATAGACGACACCACCGGCGTCGGTATCTTCCCAGTAAACGCGGACGGGGTGGGTGAATGAAGCGTTCATGTAGAAGATGCGCGGGTGTGGGAGCGGCGTGAGCCGCGATCAAGCCGACGATGAGCAGGACACACCGCTGTCATCCCGAACGCCCGCACAACGGATGGAGGGATCTGTTTGTGCATTGACACATCGAAAGCAGATCCCTCGCCCGATAAAGCCGGGGTTCGGGATGACAGCTGTTTTTTTCGCCCATCACAACAAGGCCGCTCACGCGTCACCCTCCACGAACAGATCCACCGCGCCCGACTTCGGCTTCAGTCCGAGATGCCGATACGCCTTCTGCGACGCCATTCGCCCGCGCGCGGTGCGCACCAGAAAGCCCTGCTGGATCAGATAGGGCTCGATCACGTCTTCCAACGTGCCTCGCTCTTCCGACAGCGCCGCCG
>JANLSB010000723.1:0-5021 GCA_031362125.1 Lysobacterales bacterium
CAAGGTTGGCGGCTGAGTCGAGGGTGCAGTGCTTTCAGAACCGGTCCAGCGGCAGCTTCAGATAGCGCACGCCGTTGTCCTCGGGGTCCGGCAACTGCCCGGCGCGGATGTTGACCTGCACCGATGGCAGCAGCAGCGCCGGCATCGCCAGGGTCGCATCGCGCGCGGTGCGTACGGCGACAAAGTCGTCTTCGCTGATGCCGCCGCGCACGTGGATATTGTCGGCTTTCTGCGCCGCGATCGTGGTTTCGCAGGCGTGTGCGCGGCCGCCGGGCGCGTAGTCGTGACACACGAACACGCGGGTGTCGTCCGGCAGCGCGAACAGACGCTGGATCGAGCGGTACAGGTTGCGCGCATCGCCGCCCGGAAAGTCGCAGCGCGCGGTGCCGCCATCGGGCATGAAAATCGAGTCGCCGACGAACAGCGCATCGCCGATGCGATAGGCCACGCTGTCGTTGGTATGCCCCGGCACCGCGATCGCCTGGGCTTCGATGCCGCCCAACGCGAAGCATTCGCTATCTGCGAACAGGTGATCGAACTGGGAACCGTCGACGGGGAAACGTTCGCCGAGATTGAAGATCGGCCGGAAGGCCTTCTGCACCGAACGGATGCCTTCGCCGATCGCCAGTTTCGCCTGCGGATACTGCGACTTCAGCCAATGCCCGCCGCTGAGATGATCGGCATGCGCATGGGTTTCGAGAAGCCAGCATACGTCCAGCGACTGCGCGCGGACGCGATCGACGAGTTGCTGGGCCGAGGTCGTCGATGTGCGTCCGGAGTTCGGATCGAAGTCCAGGACCGGATCGATGATCGCGGCCTGCCGGCTTTGCGGATCGGCGACGACGTAACTCCAGGTCGAGCTGTCTGCATGGAAGAAGGGCGTGATGGCGACAGTCATGGTCGGCTCCTGGATATGCGGCGATTCTATCGCCAGTGCATACCCGCTTCGCATGCAGCCACGGCGCACGGCATAATCCGCCGATGACGAACAGACTTCCCCTGCTGATCGATACCGACCCGGGCGTGGACGATGCGCTCGCCCTGCTGATGGCCTTCGATGCGCCGGATCACGAGGTGGTCGCGCTGACCATCGCAGCCGGCAATGTCGGCCTGGCGCACACGGTCGCCAATGCGCTGAAACTCTGCGAGGTCGCAGGCGTCGACATTCCCGTGCATGCCGGCTGCGATGCGCCGCTGCTGCATCCAGCGCCGGACGCTTCCTATGTGCACGGGCGCGACGGTTTCGGCGATATCGGGTATGTGCCCGCAACGCAACAGGCAGAGACCGAGCATGCGGCGCTCGCGATGATCCGGCTGTCGCACAGGCATGCGGGAAAGCTCGTTGTGTGCATGCTCGGGCCGCTGACCAATCTGGCGGTGGCGCTGAAGCTCGATCCGACCCTGCCGCAGCGGGTCGGCCGCATCGTGGTGATGGGCGGCGCGGTGACCGGGCAGGGCAATACCTCGCCGGTGGCCGAGTTCAACATCGGCTTCGACCCCGAGGCCGCGCATCTGGTGTTCGATGCCTTCGCCGCTGCCGGCAGGATCGTGGAAGTAGCGGACTGGGAGGCGGTGATCCGGCATGGGTTCCTGCATGTCGAGGTTGAGCGGTGGCTGCAGGCCGAACATCCCCGGGCGCGATTCTACGAAGCGATCTCGCGCAAGACCCGCGAATGGTCCGCAGGGCTGCGCGGCGAGCGCTGGCATGCCGCCGACGCGCTGGCCATGGCCCTCTTGGTCGGGCCCGAAAATGCGCTGGAGCGAGTCGTCCGACCGCTGCGGGTGGAACTGGTCGGGATCGAAACCCGGGGTGCGACGGTCGTCGACTGGAACCGCCGCAGTGGCCGCCCGGACAATGCCGAGATCCTGATGCGCTACGACCAGACTGCTTTTGAAGCCTTGATCAGCAAGGCTTTGCGGGCCGATTGAGGGCTGCGGCCAGCGGCACCGGCGACATCGTGGATCAAGGCTTGAGCAGGGACGGTTGCGCGGCTATAATGCTCGGCTTTCCGCTCAACTCTGGTGCCGCCATGAAGGCCGACATCCATCCCGCTTACCGTCAGGTCGTGTTCCAGGACGTGACCTCGGACTTCAAGATCCTTACCCGCTCGACCCTTGGCAGCAAGGAAACGACGAAGTGGGAAGACGGCAACGAATATCCGCTGGTCAAGGTCGATATTTCTTCGTCCTCGCATCCGTTCTATACGGGCAAGCACAAGTTGATCGACACCGGCGGCCGCGTCGACAAGTTCCGCAAGCGCTACGGCAACAAGTAATCGCTGCCGCGCGACCGGGCCCACCATCAGGTGGACCCTACGCTCGGGACGATCACCGTATGCAACCCTCAACGGCCGCCCACAGGCGGCCGTTGTCGTGTCCGCTCGTTGTGCGCGTGGTAGCTTTCTTCGACCGAAGTCCAGAGCCGGCGCTCCAATAACGGTATGCAATAATCCACGCTCGTCGCGACCGCGGTTGCGGCTTCCTTCCCCGAACGTTTCGCCACCCAGCGGGCAGACGTTCACGTCATTCAAGTTTCATGGGAGTGCGCCGTGTCTCAACAGGATTCCTCTGTTCCCACCCAGGTCACCGTGACCGCCGGCGAGACGTCGGTTGTTCTGCCGGTCCTATCCGGCACCTTGGGCAATGCCTGCGTCGACATCGGCAAGTTGCCGAAAGAAACCGGTCTTTTCACCTATGACTCCGGCTTCATGGCCACCGCGTCGTGCCGTTCCGCCATCACCTATATCGATGGCGATCAGGGCGTGCTGATGTATCGCGGCTATCCGATCGAGCAGCTGGCCGAACACTCCAGCTTTGTCGAAGTCGCCTATCTGCTGATGAACGGCGAACTGCCGGACAAGCAGCAATTCGCGACCTTCGAACACGAAATCACCCATCACACGATGATGCACGAGGCCTTCCGCTCGTTCCTGTTCGGGTTCCGCCATGACGCTCACCCGATGGCGATGCTGGTCGGAATGCTGGGTTCGATGGCCAGTTTCTACCACAACGATCTGAACATCGAAGACCCGAAGCAGCGTCATCTGGCTGCGATCCGCCTGATCGCCAAAGTGCCGACCATCGCGGCTGCGTGCCACCGTTATTCGATCGGTTGGCCGATGCGCTACCCGCGCAACAATCTCGAATACACGACCCGCTTCCTGCACATGATGAAGGAAGTGCCGAGCGAGCCGCTTGAACTCAATCCGGTCGCTGCGAAGGCATTGGATCTGCTGTTTATCCTGCATGCCGATCACGAGCAGAACGCTTCGACTTCGACAGTGCGTCTGGTCGGCTCCACTGGCGCCAATCCCTACGCCTGTGTCGCTGCGGGCGTGGCCGCGCTGTGGGGTCCCGCACACGGTGGCGCCAACGAGGCCGTGCTCAGGATGCTGGCCGAAATCGGTAGGCCGGGGAATGTCCAGTCGGCGATCGACAAGGCCAAGAACAAGGAGTCGGGCTTCCGACTGATGGGCTTCGGCCATCGTGTCTACAAGAACTTCGATCCGCGCGCAAAGATCATCCGCGAGATGTGCTACAAGGTGCTCAACGAGCTGGGCGTCAACGATCCGCTGCTCGAAGTGGCGATGAAGCTGGAAGAGGCAGCGCTGAAGGACGAGTATTTCGTGCAGCGCAAGCTCTATCCGAACGTCGATTTCTACTCGGGCATCATCTACAAAGCCTTGGGCATTCCGACCGAGATGTTCACCGTGATGTTCGCGATCGCCCGCACCGCCGGCTGGGTCGCGCACTGGCTGGAACAGCAGACCGACCCGGAAGCCAAGATCGGCCGTCCGCGGCAGATCTACACCGGCTACGACGCGCGCGACTACACCAACATGGACAAGCGCTGATTGGCAAGCGCTGATCGGTTTGTGCCAGCAGCGAAAAAACCCCGCCCACGCGGGGTTTTTTTTGCTGTCGCGCCCGCAGTCAACCGCCGCCCCCGTTGCGCGTTGTCGGTCATTGGCAGCGTGTGCCGCGACTTCTTGCGAGAGAGAGTGCTTCCATGATGCCGTTGACCAGAGTGTCTGCGCTTTCGGCCAGATATGCGCCCCGTCTTTTGCACGGCCGAGGCCGGCCCGAAGTTCGACGATCTCCGCCTGGCCTACGCGGGCTACGTCGATTTCTTCCGACGGCATTTGCGGGCATTACCGCGGCCGGTGTTGCCGGCCAACCCGGTCGATCCCGCCAAGGCGGGCAAGCTGCGCTGAGACGCACGCAGCCCGCCTGCATCTGCCGAATCGGGCGCGACCTGGCAGCGTCGCGCCAGTGGGACCTTCGGCACATGCCGTCTGTGGCCATCGCTGCCAACGTGAGCAAGCATCCGGGAGGTCAACATGCGTATCCGGCCCATCGCATCGCTGGTCGCTGTCGCGGTGCTCGCATCGCTTCCGCACGGGGTTTCCGGTGCATGGGCGGCCGATGAGGATGTCCCGCCATCCCGTCGCATCGCCGAAGGCGTCACGCTGATTCCCGGCGCGCTGCGGCCAGGCGAGCAGCCCGACGGAAATACCGTGGTGTTCGACGCGCCGCAGGGCCTGGTGGTGCTGGACACGGGCCGATACGAACGGCACTCGCATCGGATTCTCGATTTCGCTGCGGACGAGGGCAGACCGGTCGCCGCTATCGTCAACAGCCACTGGCACCTCGATCACATCAGCGGCAATGCTGCGATCCGCGATGCGTTCCCTTCCGCCGAAGTGCATGGCAGTCTCGCGATCGACGGCGCGCTGATCGGATTCCTTGCCGGATATCGTGTGCAACTGCTGGAAGCGATCGCGGCAACCACCGATGAAACGCAGGTCGCGCTTTGGCGGGCCGAGGTCGAGCGGATCGACCTGGGCCCACGTTCGCGGCCGACGGTGCCGATCACCGGCCCCGGGGAGCGCGCTATCGCCGGCCATGAATTCCGTGTCGGGTTCTCGAAGGCCACCACCCTGGGCGATGTGTGGCTGTATGACCCGAAGCGCCGTGTACTTGCCTCGGGCGACCTCGTCACTTTGCCGGTGCCGTTCCTC
>JANLSB010000746.1:0-3420 GCA_031362125.1 Lysobacterales bacterium
GATGCGGCCGGGACACGGTTGGCAACGCGAGTGCTGCACACCCCTGGGCCGCTGCCTTCCAGAGAGAATGAAGAAGCGCGTCCGGCGATCGCCGTAGACACCACTGCCAATGCAAGCTGCTGCGTGGCGGTGGCGTGGGAGGATCCGCGCGCACCGACGAAATTGTATCTGATGCGCCTGAGTCCGGATCTCGCCTTGTTCGACGCCGCGCCGCGCGCCATCGCAACGCCTGCAGGCAATATCAGCAACCTGTCCGCGACCTACAACGGCATGCGCGATCGTTTCGCGTTCGCGTACGACGCCTGTTCATCGCCGGGACGCGGTTGCAGCACTTTCATCACTGCGCTGCCCGCGCTACTCGACGGCGCCGAAAGATCTCTGCCGTTGCCAGAGCGGTCATCGAGTACGCGCAATTATGGCTACCCGTCGATCGCATACGTGCCCGGCAGCGACAGTTTTCTGGTGTCTTTCGGGTTCGCCACAAAGGCTACGCCGACAGCGCCCGCAAGTCGTGGCGTCAGGGCGTTCAAAGTTGTGACGGTGGGCGACGGAACGATGATGCAGGGGCCGGAGTTGATGTCGGTGACGGGCTCGTTGGTGCTAGACCCGTTCTGTCCATTTTGCGTCGTGCCTGTCCTTGCCAGAGATCGCTCCCAGGTTATCGCCCTCGGCACACAACCCAGAGCGATGATCGTGGCGCCGAGTGTGACCAGCGATGGTCGCGAGCGCTTCGTCGGCTATACGATCGGTATCGCGACCATGCGGATGGACGGCAGTCAGCATTTTTCGTCGGCCGCCGCGTACATCCCAACGGGCGGTGGCGCCTACTCGCCAAGGACCGGACGCGTAATCGGAACCTGGCGACAGGACACGCGCGAAGCGAGCATCTGGGCATTTCCGGTCATCCCATGAGTTCGCCGCTGCGGCATGCCGGCTGATGCAGGCATGCCGTGGTAAGGGTTTGCTCAAGCGCGAACCGCAGCTGTTTTCGGCGTCGGGCCGACGCACGCTACACTGGTGCCATGCCCGACACCGATCTTCTGCTGGTCCTGCTGCTGGTCGCGACCGCGATCGTCCTCGTGTTGCTGGTCGTGCTGCTGCTGCGCAAACCCGACGCCGCGCTCGACCGCCTGCGTGGGCGCGTCGAGGACGCGCTGCGCGAGGAGCAGCGCGCGGGGCGCGGCGAACTGCGCCAGCAGCTCGACAGTCTGGAATTGGCGCAGGCGCAGCGGATCGAGGGTTTCGGCCGCAGTCTGGCCGATCTGACCCTGCGCACCGACGCGCGCCTTGACGAACTGCGCGCCGCGCTCAACGACGACGCACAGAAAGCGCGCACCGAACAGGCCGGCGGACAGAAGCAGTTCGCCGACGGGCTGGGCGCGCAGCTGCGCGAACTCACTGACCGCAACGAACAGCGCCTCACCGAACTGCGCGTCACCCTCGAACAGAAACTGCGCGAACTGCAGACCGGCAACGAAGCGAAGCTCGAACAGATGCGGGCGACCGTCGACGAGAAACTGCAGTCGACATTGGAGACGCGGCTCACCGAAAGCTTCGGCAATGTCGCGCAGATGCTGGTGCAGGTGCATCAGGGCCTGGGCGACATGAACAAGCTGGCCTCGGATGTCGGCGGCCTGCAGCGAGTGTTGAACAACGTGAAATCACGCGGCATCTTCGGCGAGGTGCAACTGGCGGCGCTTCTGGAGCAGGTGTTCGCGCCGGACCAGTACGCGGCGAACGTGAAAACCGTGCCCGGCAGCGACGCCAGCGTCGAATTCGCAGTGCGGTTTCCCGGTTCCGAGCGCGATGCGCCGGTGTGGCTGCCGATCGACGCCAAGTTCCCGCGCGAAGACTACGAACGCCTGCTGGATGCGCAGGAGCTGGGCGATGTCGACGCCGCGCGCTTGGCCGGCGATGCGCTGGAGCGCCAGGTGCGCAAGCAGGCACGCGAGATCCACGACAAATACGTGTCGCCGCCGCACACCACCGAATTCGCGATCCTGTTTCTGCCGACCGAAGGCCTCTATGCCGAGGTGTTGCGTCGCCCGGGGCTGGTCGAAGCGCTGCAGCGCGATCAGCGCATCGCGGTGGCCGGCCCGACCACGCTGCTGGCGCTGATGACCAGCTTCCACATGGGCTTCCGCACGCTCGCGATCCAGGAGCGTTCCAGCGAAGTGTGGCGCACGTTGGGCGCGGTGAAGACCGAGTTCGCGAAGTTCGGCACGGTGCTGGACGGGGTCAAGAAGAAACTCGACGAAGCCAGCAACAAGATCGAGGAAACCAGCGTGCGTTCGCGCGCGCTGGGGCGGAAGCTGCGCGAAGTGGAAGCGCTGCCTGCAGCCGAAGCACAGAAGTTGTTGGGTGATGTCGAGACTGACGATCCGGCCGACGAGGGCTGACCAGGACCGTTACCGCGGGGCCGTTACGGTGTGCCCGGCATCGGGATCGCGTCGATCGGTACTGTCGGTTCGTCTTCGCTGTTCTGCAGATAATCAGGCAGCGACTGATCGAGTTCGTTCTTGCGATCGCCGAAGATCTGGTAGTGCCGGCGCTGCAACCACGCATCGCGGACAAGGCTGTAGTCGTCGGTGGCGCCCTCGCGCAGGCGGTCCACGCTCAGCAACTGGGTACGCACGTCGACCAGCTGCAGTCCCTGCAAGAATACGCGTATCCGGTCCTTTTCGACGTGCCGCATCGGCGACAACTGCGAGTCGCCGAGCATGCCGAAAGCGTCGCGGATGGTGCGCGGGCCGAACAACGGCAATTCGATGTAGCGCGAGCGTTTCCACCCCCAGACGCCCAGGGTCTGGCCGAAGTCTTCGCTCTTGTTCGGGATCTTGGCCGAAGATGCGGGATCGAACACGCCGCCGATGCCAAGCGTGCTGTTGAGCAGGAACCGGCCCAATGCTTGCCCTGCCTGTTTCGGCTTGCCCTGGAGCAGCGCGTTGACCGCGCTGACCGGCTGGCCGAGGTTGTTGAAGAAATTGCCGACGCCCAGACGTACCGGACGTGGGGTAACTTTCACATAGACCGTTGCGAGCGGTTTGGCGACGCCACGGTCGATAGCTTCATTGAAACGGTGTACGCGACGATTGAGCTTCTCCCATGGGTCGTAACTTGCCGGCTGGGTTGCTGGCGCGGGGAGCGTCGGGTCGGCGACCGGGTCGTATTCCTGGGGAATCTCACCGTTGCCGTAGATCGCGGCGAAATCCTGTTCCGCTTCGGTCGGTACCTGGTCGGTTTGCACCTTCTGAGGGGCTGCAGTGTCGGTGACGACTTCAGCGTTCCGCGCCACGCGCTCGCTGGTGTTCGCCGTCCCGGCTTCGGCCGCTTCGTGTGCATCGACCTGGGCCGATGCCGAACCGGCATCGGTCGATGCTTCGACCACGGCGATCGTAGGCGGTGTGTGTTGTGAGGCGG
>JANLSB010000756.1:0-13076 GCA_031362125.1 Lysobacterales bacterium
CAACTACGCCGTGGTTTGAGATGAATTCGCTGTTGGGATCAATCGTCTGGTTCGCGCTTTTCGCAGCTATCGGTGCTGCAGGTACTTGGATCGCGCGCACCTATGCTTTGCAGCGTCAGTTGATGGATCAGCCCGGTGAACGCCGCAGCCACCGCGTGCCGACACCTCGTGGCGGCGGCATCGCCATCGCGTTGGCTTTCCTGGTCGCTATCGCGGCGATGATCGTGCGCCAGCCCAGCGAAATCGTCCTGTTGATCTGTGCGGGGGTAGGTTTCCTGCTGGTAGCCGGGATCGGTTGGATCGACGACCTTCGGCCGCTGTCGCCCTGGCCGCGACTGGCCGTGCATGTGGTCGCCGCAGGCTGGCTGGCCGTCGGCTTCTATCTATCCGGCCGCAGCGGCAGTCTCGCTTTGACGGTCTTCGTACTGTCACTGGTGCTGGTCAATATCTGGAATTTCATGGACGGTATCGATGGGCTCGCTGCGACCCAGGCGGTGCTGGTCGCGGCTGCTTTGGCTTACGTCTCCGGTGCCTCGCTGTCGATTCATCTGGGGTTGGCGTTGATCGCGGCAACCTTGGGCTTCATACCGTTCAACTTTCCCCGGGCGAGGATTTTCCTGGGCGATGTGGGGAGTGGGGCGCTCGGCTTCGGGTTGGCGCTGTTGGTGGGGTTGTCGTTGGAGGCCATGCCGTTTGCGGCTTGGCCGCTGGTTTTGTTGCCATTGAGTGCCTTCCTGCTTGATGCAGGCCTTACCTTGTTCACACGGATCCTGCGCGGAGAACATTGGTGGATGCCGCATGTCGAGCACGCTTATCAACGCTGGGCCCGGCGTGCTGGTGGTCATCCGACGGTCACTTTGTTCTACGCGGCTTGGACGTTGTCGGCATCTCTGTTCATGGTGTTGCTCAGGGGAGAAGACCGAATAGGTATCGCGATGGCGGTGATGGCTTGGTTGGCAATCGGGTGCGGGTTCTGGTACTGGCTGCGTCGCCGTTCGGTCGCGCATGACGTGAACGAGGAAATGAGCGCATGAGCACCTTCAAAGATCGTCTCGGTGGGGCTTGGCCGCGAGCTGCGATCGTACTGCACGATCTGTGTATGGTCGGGCTGTGCTGGACGGGTCTTGTCCAGTTCCGCTACGCGATGCTCGATGCCGCGACACTGCCTTCAGTGTGGTCCACCGAGGTGTTGCTGGTGCTGGTTGCGCAGGGACTGGTGTTCTGGCAAGTTGGCCTGTATCGAGGGGTTTGGCGGTTCGCCAGCGTCCCCGACCTCGTCAATATCCTCAAAGCGAGCATGTTCGGTCTGCTCGCCATTCTTTTGGTGCTCTTCATCTACAACAGGCTCGGCCAGGCGCCACGCTCGGTGCTGGTCATGTATCCGTTCGTATTGACGTTGATGCTGGGTGCACCGCGACTGTTGTATCGCTCGTGGAAAGATCACGGACGGATCAATAGCGACAAGTCGGCCGTGCGGGTCCTCATTCTCGGTGCGGGGCAAGCCGGTGAGGCGCTGGTCCGCGACCTCCGCCGCACCGGTGCCTATCAACCGGTAGGCTTTCTCGACGACGCCAGCAAACTGCGCGGCAGTCATCTGCATGGCGTGCCTGTGCTCGGGCGGATCGACGATTTGAACCGGATCGCACCGGAAACTGCGGCCAAACTGCTGGTAATAGCGATGCCGTCGGTCGACGCTGTTCGGATCCGTCGGGTGATCGAGACCTGCGAACGGACCGGTCTGCCGTTCCGGATGGTGCCGCGTCTCAACGATATTCTTGAAGGGCGCTCGCTGCCCGGCGAGCTCAAGGAAGTCGCGATCGAAGATCTGCTCGGCCGCGATCCTGTGGTGCCCGACTGGAAGGCGATGCGCGATTGGCTCGGTGGACGCAGCGTACTGGTCACGGGCGCAGGCGGATCGATCGGATCAGAGCTTTGCCGGCAGTGCGCCCGACATGGCGCCAGCAAGATCGCCCTTGTCGAGATTGACGAACTGGCATTGACGACGACACAGATGCGCCTGCGTCGCGATTTCCCCGAGATCGAGCTGGCGCAGGTGCTCGGTGACTGCGGAGACCCGGCAGTCATGCGTCATGCCCTTGCGCTGGTGAAGCCTGACGCAGTTTTTCATGCGGCCGCCTATAAACAAGTGCCATTGCTGGAAGCGCAATTGCGCGAAGCGGTGCGCAACAATGTACTTGCGACCGAGAATGTGGCCCGCGAAAGCGCCTCAGCGGGTGTCGGCACCTTCGTACTGATCTCCACAGACAAAGCGGTGGATCCGGTCAATGTGCTCGGTGCGACGAAGCGTCTGGCCGAGATGCTTTGCCAGTCATTGGCCGACCCGCGTTCGACTCGATTTGTCACCGTGCGTTTCGGCAATGTGCTCGATTCCGCAGGCAGTGTTGTGCCTCTGTTCCGTGAACAGATCCGCAGTGGCGGCCCGGTGACAGTGACCGATGCGGAGGTCACCCGGTTTTTCATGACCATTCCAGAGGCCTGTCAGCTGATTCTGCAGGCTTCCGCGATCGGTTCGCAGCAGGCGATCTATACGCTGGATATGGGCGAGCCGGTCTCGATCCGGCTTTTGGCCGAGCAGATGATCCGGTTGGCCGGCAAACAGCCGGGCCGCGATATCGCAATCGTCTATACCGGGCTGCGCCCTGGCGAAAAACTGCACGAAACCCTGTTCCATGCCGACGAGCGCTATCGCCCGACCTCGCATCCGAAGATCCTCCAGGCCCAGCCGCGGCAGGTGCCGGTGGAGGCGCTGGCGCAAGCGCTGGTGCGGATGCGCGATGCCAGCGTCCGCTATGATCTGGACGAGCTGGCAGTCATGCTCCGCGAGGCCGTGCCGGAGTTCGTGCCGACCTCCAGCGGCAGAGATTCCCATGCGCACGCGGCGACGGTGGTAGCATTTCCTGCTCGCAACGCGCGTAGAACCTGATCGCTTTGAAGACATCCACCCCTCGCATCCGCAAAGCGGTTTTCCCGGTCGCCGGGCTCGGCACGCGGTTCCTGCCGGCAACCAAGACCGTGCCGAAGGAGATGCTGCCGATCGTCGACAAACCGCTGATCCAATATGCGGTGGATGAGGCGGTCGAAGCCGGTTGCGACACGTTGATCTTCGTCACCAACCGCTACAAACACGCGGTGGCCGATTATTTCGACAAGGCTTACGAGCTCGAGCAGAAACTGGAGAAATCCGGCAAGCATGAGCAGCTCGATCTGGTCCGGAACATTCTGCCGCCGCACGTGCGTGCGGTGTTCGTGACCCAGACCGAAGCGCTTGGGCTGGGCCATGCTGTGCTCTGCGCCAAGGCCATCGTCGGTGATGAGCCTTTCGCTGTGCTGTTGCCGGACGATCTGATCTGGAACCGGGGCGATGGCGCTTTGAAGCAGATGGCAGATGCCGCCGAAGCCAGCGGTGCCAGCGTTATCGCGGTCCAGGATGTGCCTCAGGAGCAGACCGGCAGCTACGGTATCGTCGCTACCGAAGCATTCGCCGGGCGCTCAGCCCGGATCCGCGCGATCGTCGAAAAACCGAAACCCGAAGTGGCGCCCAGCAATCTAGCAGTGGTCGGTCGCTATGTGCTGGATGGCCGTATCTTCGACCTGCTCGAACGCACCACGCCCGGAGCCGGCGGCGAGATTCAGCTGACGGATGCGATCGCAGTCCTGCTCGCGGAGAAGCCGGTGTATGCCTATCGCTTCCAGGGCACGCGTTTCGACTGCGGCACGCATCTGGGGTTGATCGAGGCCACCATCCGTTTTGCACTCGACCACGAGAAACTCAGCGATGCAGCGCGCGGGATGATGCAGAACGCGTTGAGCGAACTTGGGGTCGTCGATCTCGACTGAGGCGCGTCTCTGCGCCGCCGGGATGGCAGGAGGCGCCTGCACCTGATTGATGAGCGATAGCGCATGAACTGCCCAAAATCGGCAGGATCGATGCTGGTCTGCCGGTGGCGTCCGCATTAGGCAGACGCTATGTTGGGCCGACGACCTTTGAGCAGTGGCTGGGCCGCGCGCTCAGCCGACTCCATTGGCGCACCGCGTGTGCTGGTGTCCGGCGATTGATTCCGGACTGAAACACCAGCGAAGACGGAACCGGCTGCAGCTGCCTGGAAACCGATGCGTGGGCTATGCTCGCCAAATGGACAGACCTTGATCTGCTGACCAAACAGGACACTTGGGCCAGGACGCTGACGATTTAGCCGGGATACCTGGGGGCGGCTGCGAATGAGTGGAACCATGGAGTACGGCGCGGGGCTGCTGCGCCAGACGGGAGGATGGTGGCGCTGGTCTCTGGCGTCGCTCGTGATCGTCGCGCTTTGGATGGGGACTTATTACGCCGCAAGAATGCTCGAGTACGACTCGTTCGCGAGCCTCTGGTTTCCGCCGACTGCGGTGAGCTTCGCAGCCTTCGCGGTGTTCCGCTGGCGCGCCTGGCCGGCGCTGATCATTGCCAATATTCTCGGCGCCGTCGCCACGTTCGATCGTGAAGAAGTTCCGGCGGTCGCCGGCAGCCTGATGTTCGATGGACTGTTGTTCGCGCTCGTGCATTGCTTCGCCTATTGGCTGGCGGCAGAGGCGGTGCTGCACTCCATCCCGCGTACGACCGCGCCCTCGATGGCGCGGACGGTGGTCGCCTTTCTCCTGGGCGGGATCATCGCCGCACTCATCGCATCGGTCGGAGGGGCCTGGATCACGAGTGTGGTTGGTCTGATACCCAAGGGCGGCATGTGGCCGCTGGTTCTGCCTTGGTTGATCGGCGACTATGCTGGGCTGGTGGCCACCGGACCCTTGCTGGTTTTCGCATTTCGTGATTTTGCGAAGCGCGTCTGGATTCGCATCCCGCACCGGCTGTACGCCTACGATGACCTGCCGCGACCGCAGCGAAGCCCAGGGCCGTTTGCTCTCAAATTGCTGTTGGTGTTGACCGCTGTGACCCTGTCGCTGCTGGCGATCGCGCAGGTGCCCGACAACGAACCGTTGCTTTTCATCGTGTTCATCGCGATCGTGCTGCAACTGTGGATCGTACATACCCAGGCCGCGACAGAGTCGTTGATCGCGATCGCGATCTTCAGTCTGACGGTGGTCGTGCTGGTCTATGCGTTGGAGCTCGGTGCGCATGCCTTGACCCTGCAGTTTGCGATGATCACGCTCGCGGCAGGCAGTTACTTCGGGCTGGCGGTGCCGATGTTGTATGCCGACAACGCGCAGCTGCGGAGGCTGTTGATCCACGATGCGCTGACCGGCGCATACAACCGCCATTTTTTCGTCGAACTGTCGCAACAGGCGATCCGGCAATCGCGGATCCGAGCGAGGCCGGTGTCGATGCTGATGATCGACCTCGACAATCTGAAGCTCATCAACGATCGCCACGGCCATGCGGCGGGCGATCAGGCCTTGTCGCAGATCGTACGGATATGCCATCAGTCGCTTACCGGCAACGATCTGCTGGGGCGATTGGGCGGCGATGAATTCTGCGCCCTGTTGCCCGGACTGGATGAGTATGCGGCCGCTGAGGCTGCCGGTGTGCTCATCGAGGCGGTACGCAAGTCGGCATACGCGTTTTCCAGCGAACTCAAACCGAGTCTGAGCATCGGTGTCGCAACGACGCAAAGCGATACCGACGATTACGAAAGTCTGTGGCTGCGCGCGGATTCGGCGCTATACGTCGCCAAGCGCGGCGGCCGCAATCAGATCGCGCAGGAAGAAGTGACAGAACTCGTCTGATATGGAGCTCGTCTAAATAGAGCTCGCCTGAAGAGAATTCGCCTGAAGATCAGTACGGGCTGGAAACAGAAACGGGGCACGATGCACATGCCCCGGTTTCGGCTCAGTTCCCCCATCGTTTGCAGGATCAAAGCGCCTCGAAAATCCCCGCTGCGCCCATGCCGGTTCCGATGCACATCGTCACCATGCCGTATTTCTGCTGACGACGGCGCATGCCGTGTACAAGCGTCGCGGTGCGGATCGCGCCGGTCGCACCCAGCGGGTGCCCCAGTGCGATTGCGCCCCCCAGCGGGTTGATCTTGCTCGGGTCGAGCCCGCATGTGCGGATCACCGCCAGCGCCTGCGCGGCGAAGGCTTCGTTGAGTTCGATCCAGTCGATCTGATCCTGGGTGAGGCCGGCCTGCTTGAGCGCCTTCGGGATCGCGGCGATCGGGCCGATGCCCATCACTTCCGGACGCACGCCGGCGACCGAGTAGCTGACGAAGCGGGCGAGCGGCGTCAGCCCGTAGTCCTTGATCGCCTGTTCCGAGGCCAGCAAAACCGCGCCGGCACCGTCGCTCATCTGTGAGCTGTTGCCAGCAGTGACGGTGCCGCCGAACTGGCCGTTGCGGAAGACCGGCTTGAGTTTCCCCAGACCTTCCAAGGTGGTTTCGGGGCGCGGACATTCGTCCTGTTCGGCCAGCAGGCTCCGCAGGCGTACGGTGTTGCCCGCGATATCGGGCTGATGCGAGATGATCTCGTACGGCGTGATTTCTTCCCGGAATTCGCCGGCCTGCATCGCTGCCACCGCTTTTTGATGGGAGGCGAGGGCGAATGCGTCCTGGTCGGCACGAGAGACCTTCCATTCCTCGGCAACCTTCTCGGCGGTAATGCCCATCCCGTAGGCGATCGCGACGTTCTCGCTGTGGGTGAAGACTTCGGGGCTCATCGCGACCTTGTGGCCCATCATCGGCACCATCGACATCGACTCGGTGCCGCCTGCGAGGACCAGATCGGCGATACCGAGCCGGATCTGGTCAGCGGCCATCGCCACCGCCTGCACGCCGGCAGCGCAGAAACGATTGATGGTCTGACCTGCGATGACGTTGGGCAAACCGGCCAGCAGCACACCGATGCGCGCCACATTCATGCCTTGCTCGCCCTCGGGCATAGCGCAGCCGATGATGGCGTCGTCGATACGGGATAGATCAACACCGGGCGCTTGCGCGACAACGCTGCGCAGCACGTGCGCAAGCATCTCGTCGGGCCGGGTATTGCGGTACATGCCGCGCGGCGCTTTGCCGACCGGGGTGCGGGTTGCGGCGACGATGTAGGCGTCCTGGATCTGCTTGTTCATGGTGATTCCTTTTTGATTTCGGCGTTTGCGCCGGTCAAAGGTCAAAGATAAAAGTCAAATGATGAGTAAATCGCAAGGTCATGATCGACTTCATGATTTACGAACATTGAGGATTCGGCGGGATCAATTCCGCAACGGTTTGCCGGTCTGCAGCATGTGCTGGATCCGGGCCTGGGTCTTCGGCATCTGCGCCAGCGCGACGAAGTGCTCGCGCTCAAGACGGATCAGCCATTCCTCGTCCACAAGCGCGCCGCGATCCACGTTGCCGCCGCACATCACGGTGGCGATCCGGGTTGCTATTTCGCCGTCGTATTCGGAAATGAAGCGGCCTTCCAGCATGTTCGCCAACATCATCTTGAAGGTGGCGATACCGACATCGCCGGCGACCGCGATCCGGCGTGCAGGCATCGGCGGCCGGTAGCCGGTTTCGGCTAAACCCAGCGCCTGCTGTTTGGCGATGTGCAGCAGTTCATGCGCATGGAAGGCGACGATGTCGTTCTGGCGCAGCAGACCCAGTTCCTTCGCTTCGATCGCAGAGGTCGACACCTTGGCCATCGCCACCGCTTCAAACACCGGCTTGAGCTGGGCGAACACGTCACCACCCGGGCCGGCGGCCTGCGAGGCGCGGACCGCGAACTCCTTCAGACCACCGCCAGCCGGCAGCAGACCGACGCCGGCTTCGACCAGACCGATATAGCTTTCGAGATGGGCCACGGTGCGCGCGGCGTGCATCTGGAATTCGCAGCCGCCGCCCAAGGCGAGGCCGCGGACTGCGGCGACGACCGGCACCAGCGAATACTTGATGCGCTGACTGGTGGCCTGGAAATTCGCGACCATCGCTTCAAAGCCTTTCACATCGCCGGACTGCAGCAGGCCGAGCGCGCCGGACAGATCGGCACCGGCCGAGAACGGTTCCTTCGGCTGCCAGATGACCATGCCGCGGAAGTCGCGCTCGGCGATGCCGATGGCTTCCTGTAAACCATTGAGCACATGATCGTTGACCGTCTGCAGCTTGGTCTTGAACGAGGCCACGGCGACGCCGTCGCCGTCGTGCCACAGGCGCACCCCGTCGTTCTCGAAGACCGTTTCGCCGGGAGCGAAGCGCTCGCCCAGCACCGGATCGGGGAAGCGCTGGCGCTTGTAGACGGCCAACGCGGAGCGCGGCAGATTGGCGGCCTTGCCGGGGCTGAAGCTGCCGTCGGCCGCATGTACGCCGTCGCGGCCATCCAACACCCACGCCGGGAGCGGGGCATTGCTCATGGTCTTGCCGGCGGCGATGTCATCGGCGATCCACTGTGCGACCTGTTTCCAGCCGGCGGCCTGCCAAGTCTCGAACGGGCCCAGCGACCAGCCGTAACCCCATCGGATCGCCAGATCCACGTCGCGGGCGGTGTCGGCGATATCGGCCAGGTGATAGGCGCTGTAGTGGAACAGGTCGCGGAACGTCGCCCACAGGAACTGGGCCTGCGGATGCGTGCTCTCGCGCAGCTTGGCGAACTTCTCCGCCGGATTCTTGATCTTCAGGATTTCGACCACTTCAGGTGCTGCGCTGCGGTCGGCCGGGCGATAGTCCTGCATCTCCAGATCGAGGACGACGATGTCTTTGCCGACCTTGCGGAATATGCCGGCGCCGGTCTTCTGACCCAAGGCGCCTTTTCCGATCAGCGCAGTGAGCCAAACCGGTGCATTGAAGTAGTTGTGCCACGGATCGTCGGGCAGAGTGTCGCCCATGGTCTTGATCACGTGGGCCATGGTGTCCAGACCGACCACGTCGGACGTGCGGTAGGTCGCCGACTTCGGCCGACCGGCCAGCGGACCGGTCAGGCCGTCGACTTCATCGAAGCCGAGCTTGAACGCATGGGTGTGGTGGATCGTGGCCAGAATCGAGAACACACCGATGCGGTTGCCGATGAAGTTCGGAGTGTCCTTGGCGTACACGACGCCCTTGCCGAGGGTCGTGGTGAGGAAGGCCTCAAGGCTTTCCAGCACCGCCGGGTCGGTCGTGGTGGCAGGAATCAGCTCAGCCAGATGCATGTAGCGCGGCGGGTTGAAGAAGTGCACGCCGCAGAAACGATGGCGAAGTTCTTCTGGAAGAACTTCCGACAACTTGTTGATTCCCAAGCCGGACGTGTTGCTGGCGAGGATCGTGTTCGCGGGGACGAATGGCGCGATTTTCTTGTAGAGATCCTGCTTCCAGTCCATCCGTTCAGCGATCGCTTCGATGATCAGGTCGCAGTCGCGCAGCTGTTCCAGGCTCGAATCGTAGTTGCCCGGCGTGATGGCTTCGGCCAACGACTTGCTGGCCAGCGGCGCGGGCGAAAGCTTGCCGAGATTGGCAAGCGCTTTGAGCACCACGCCGTTGGGGTCGCCCTCTTTCGCGGCGAGATCGAACAACACCGTATCGACGCCGGCATTGGTCAGGTGGGCCGCGATCTGTGCGCCCATGACACCAGCGCCTAGGACCGCGGCACGCCGTACAAGTGGTTTCTGAGACATGTTATATATCCTGTTGATTGCGTGGAGTTTTTTAACGTTAAGGGTGGACGAATATTCACGGATCAGTTGATCTTGCCAGCTTTGAACCCGGCCGAAGCGAAACGGATCAGTTCCTGCGCTGCCTGTTGCCGATGCTCCATCTCGGATACCCCGGTCGGGCGCTTGATCATTCCGAAATCGGCCATCGCATACGTCAGTGACCCGGCCAGGAAGTCGAGCCGCCAATACAGCTCTCCCTTGCTCAAGCCGGGCATGCACGCGGAAATGGCCTTCGCGAACTCACGCAGCACATGGCCGTACTGCTCGGACAGGAATCGCCGCAGGCCGTCGTTTTTCTCGGCATAGGCCCGTGCGATCACCCGAATGAAGGCGCCGCCGCCATGGCGGTCCTGGGCCATCGCCAGTGCCGGCTCGACGAAAGCCGCAAGAATCGCATTGAGATCAGCAGGGTCGGCGCCGACGGCCGACTTGAGCTGAGACAGGCGCTGCGCGCTCATTTCGTCCATACGCCGTCGGAAAACCTCGTTGACGAGGTTCTCCTTGCTGCCGAAGTGGTAGTTGACCGCCGCAATGTTGACATCGGCCTGGCTCGTAACCTGGCGGAGCGATGTGCCGCCAAAGCCGTACTGGGCGAACAGTGTCTCTGCCGCGTCGAGGATCCGTTCCTTGGTCGAGAATTGGGTCTTGCTCATGATCGATCCGGGTTCGGAAATGGGGTGTCGAAAAACGGCATGCCTCGAAGAGCTGAATCAAACGCTTGTTTGAGATTACACCGAACCGTGCCGGGCTGCAAAACGTGATCGCCGACAAAGATGCAACGAGACCGTGCGCCGGGTTAGAATCCTCTGCAGCCGTGTCGGCTAAACCCGCGTCTACACGCGGGTTTTTCCTTCCCCTTCATGTTATCTTTCGGCCGCTCGATTGCGGCCGTCGACCCCCGGAGACCTCTGCTATGGCGCTGGAGCGCACCATCTCGATCATCAAACCCGACGCCGTCGCCAAGAACGTCATCGGTGACGTCTATTCGCGTTTCGAACAGGCCGGCCTTACGGTCGTCGCCGCGAAGATGAAGCATCTTTCGCGGAAAGAAGCCGAAGGTTTCTATGCAGTGCACCGCGAGCGTCCGTTCTTCAATGCGCTCGTCGAATTCATGATCTCCGGCCCGGTGATGATCCAAGTGCTCGAAGGCGAAAACGCCGTCCTCAAGAATCGCGATCTGATGGGCGCCACCAATCCGAAGGACGCCGCGCCGGGGACGATCCGCGCCGACTTCGCAGCCTCGATCGACGCCAATGCGGTACACGGTTCTGATTCGCTGGAAAACGCGGCGATCGAAACCGCATATTTCTTCGCGGCGACGGAACTGTGTCCGCGTTGAGCATGCAATGAAAGAGGTCGCGACCAAACAGAATCTGCTCGACCTCGATCGCGATGGTCTGGAGAGCTTCTTCGCCGACACGCTCGGCGAGAAGCGCTACCGCGCCCACCAGGTGATGAAGTGGATCCACCATCGTCATGTCACCGACTTCAACGACATGACCGACCTCGGCAAAGTGCTGCGCGCGAAGCTCGAACAGCACGCCAATGTCCGCGTGCCCGAGATCCATTTCGACAAGCCTTCCGAAGACGGCACTCACAAGTGGTTGCTCGGTATGGACGGCAAGAACGCCATCGAAACCGTCTATATCCCCGACAAAGGCCGCGGCACGCTCTGCGTGTCTTCGCAGGTCGGCTGTGCCTTGAACTGCCAGTTCTGCTCCACCGCGACACAGGGCTTCAACCGAAATCTTTCCACCGCCGAAATCATCGGCCAGGTCTGGGTGGCCGCACGTCATCTGGGCAATGTCCCGCACAAGCAGCGCAAGCTCACCAATGTCGTGATGATGGGTATGGGCGAGCCGATGCTGAACTTCGACAATGTCGTCCGCGCAATGAGTGTGATGCGCGACGATCTCGGTTACGGCCTCGCCAATAAGCGAGTGACTCTCTCGACGGCCGGCGTGGTGCCGATGATCGATCGTCTCGCCGTTGAAAGCGACGTGTCACTGGCGGTCTCGCTGCATGCGGCGAACGATGAATTGCGGAGCCAGTTGGTGCCGCTCAACAAGAAGTATCCGATCGAAGAGCTCATGGAGGCCTGCGTGCGTTATGCACTGCGCAAGAAGGGCACTTCGATCACGTTCGAATATACGCTGATGAAAGGTGTCAACGACCAGCCGCAGCAGGCGCGCGAGCTGGTGCGCCTGCTGCGTGCGTTCGACAACGCGGTGCAGATGAAGGACGCGGCGAAGGTCAATCTGATTCCGTTCAATCCGTTCCCTGGCACGCGCTACGAACGTCCGGACGAGACCGCGATCCGCGCATTCCAGAAACAGCTCAACGACGCGGGCATGATCGCGCCGGTCCGTCGCACCCGCGGGGACGACATCGACGCTGCCTGCGGTCAGCTGAAAGGGCAGGTCGTCGATCGCACCCGGCGCCAGGCTGAATTCCGCAAGACGCTCGAATCGCGCGGGGGGCGCGATGCGAGTGGCAACGAACCGGGGACAGCGCATGCGACCGCATGACAGGCTGTACCTCACTTACCGATCCGACGTCCCGGCGGGCGTCGTATTCGCATCAGCAGGATGCTTCGCTTTGGGGAGCAATACGCAATGACATCCTCCGAGACCGGTATGCCCGAGAGTGCTCGCGGCATCGGTGAACGACTTCGCCAGGCCCGCATCCGTGCCGGCCAGAGCCCATCCGAGGTGGGATCATGGCTGAAAATGCCGACTCATGTCATCGAGGCGCTGGAGCGCGAGGACTGGGCCTATATCGGCGCTCCGGTTTACATCCGTGGTCACTTGCGTAGTTACGCGCGTCTGATGGGGCTGCCTGCGGATGCGATCATCGACAACGTATCCACCCCTGCTGCGAAGCCTGCCGATATTGTGCCGCAGACCTTTACACCTCGTATGCAACGGATGGCCGAGCAGACCGCACGACGTCTCGTGTACGTGGTGATCACGGCAACGATCGCGGTTCCGGTATGGCTGGCGACGCGTTCGCATCTCGACGGGGTTGTCGGTACCGTCTCGCTCGATGCGGATTCTGCGCTCATCCTGCCGCAAGACGGCAAGGTATCGAAAGCAGTCCGGCCCCCGCCCACGGTCCAGCCCGCTCCTCTGATCGCTTCGATCACACCTCCGATGCCGCAACGCGAATTGCCGGCAGCCGATCTCGCGGTGAGTTTCACCGGTGAAAGTTGGGTGCGCGTCAGCGGGCCGGATGGCGCCATCCTCGAGCAGGCCCTTGTGCAGCCCGGACAGCAGCGGGTGTTCAAACCAGGTCAGATCGGCAAGGCTGTGCTTGGCAATGCGCAAGCCGTTTCGGTGCAGTATCGAGGCCAAACCATCGACCTGACCCCGTATATCCGCGCGAATGTGGTGCGCTTTACGGTATCCTCTGACGGCTCACTCCAGCCGGTCGATCGCTGAGGGATCCTGCAGACTTTCAGGTTCCG
>JANLSB010000758.1:0-4230 GCA_031362125.1 Lysobacterales bacterium
GAAGAAAGCCAGCGCCAGGTGCGGGCAATGCCGTCGTCGAGATCGACTTTAGGCCGCCAATCGAAACAGGCATCAGCAGCGGCGATGTCGAGCACGATCTCGCGTACGTCGAAGCCGCGCCCGGGCAGATGTTCGATGCGCATCGCGCGACCGGCGACGCGTTCGATCGCGGCGCGGATCGCATTGAGGCTGTGTCCGCCGCCGCTGCCGGCATTGAACACGCCGCATTCGCCGCTGGCGGCGGCGCGGATCGCAAGATCGACAAGATCGTCTATGTAGATGTAGTCGCGGACGATGCCACCATCGCCCCATATCTGCAGCGGCGCGTCCTCGCGCATACGCGCGAGCGCCGCGGCGACGAAGCCCTGCCCGCCCGCCGCCGACTGGCGCGGGCCATAGGGGTTCGAGGGACGCAACACCAGCGGATCGAGCCGGCCGAGATGGCGGAACATCGACAGATACTGCTCGATCGCGACCTTGACGATGCCGTAGGATGAAATCGGCCGCAGCGGATGGCCCTCACCCACCGGCAACGTCTCCGGGTTGCCGTAAACGGTGCCGCCAGAAGAGAAGAAAACGACGCGACGGATGCCCTTCGCCTCGATCGCCGAGAACAGACCCAGTGCGCCCAGCAGGTTGCTGGAGACATCGAACGCAGGATCGCGGTTCGAGCTGGCCGGCACCGTGGTGCTGGCGAGATGCAACACGGTGTCGATACCTTCGAGCGCGCGGTCGAGCAACGCGACATCGGTGTAAGGGCCCTGCACATAGTCGATGTCCGACCAGTCGGTATCGTTGCGCGCGGGCCCCGGATCGAGCACGCGCACCGCATGACCGCGCGCGCGCAAGCCTTCGGCCAGATGCGAGCCGATGAAACCATTGCCGCCGACGATCAGTGCGCGCACTCAGGCAGGCTCCGTCTGTGGCTCTGGCAAGCCGAACTGCTGTCGCAGCGCGCGCGCGTAGGCTGCGGCCGCGTCTCGTGCACGTGCGTCGAGTGTGAACGCATTCGCGGCAACGCCCTGCGCACGCACCACTTCGTCGTAATGACGCTGAAGATCGGACGCCGAGGTCACGCTGTTCTGATGACGGCGATGCTGATTCAGCGATGCCGGCTCGTAATGAAGGCCGCCACGCGCGAGAAGATGCAGGTACGCGACCCAATCGCCAGCGATGCGGTAGCCGCAGATCTCATCCTCGTTTTCACGCAACACCGCCAGCAGTGCCTCGCGGCGGAACAGCACGGCACTGACGTTCGGGATGGTGTTCTTCACCGCCAGGGCCTGCGCGACTTCGTCCGTGCCAGAAACGGTATACGCGGCATTCCATTTCTGCGCCGACAGCTCGCGGGTGTAGCTGCGGTAGTCCGGCATCACCATGCTGCCGTCGAGATCGATCGCCTCGGATTCGCTGTAGGCCATGACCACATCGTCGCGGCCGTGGATCGCGGCGAGCAGACATTCCAGAAACGCCGGTTTGGCGAGATCGTCGGCCTCGGCGATCCACACGTAGTCGCCGGTCGCCAACTCGACGCCTTTTCGCCACTGGTGGAACACCGAGCCGGAATTGCGCGTGTTGACCACGATCCGCGGCTCGGGTTCGAGCGTGGCGCGCAGCGATTGCAGCACCGCGAGGCTGTCGTCGCTGGAAGCATCGTCGAGCACAATAATCTCGGCGACCGGCCAGGTCTGCCCGGTGATGCTCGCGAGGCGCTGTTCGAGATAACGCGCGTAGTTGTAGTTCGGCACGACCACCGACACACGGGGCATCTCCAACCCGGCGAGGTTGGCCAAGGCCAGTGCGTAACTGCGGAACGAAAAGTCGCGATCGATCAACGTCCGCCCGGCCTCGCCGCAGCGCGTGCGGAGTGCGTCGTCGTCGAGCAGCGCGTCGATGGCGTCGGCATAGTCCGCAACATCCAAGGCCGGCACGACGAGACCTGCATCATGCATCTCGGTCAGCCGGGCGCCGCCGCCGGTGCCGGCGAAGGCGACGATCGGCGTACCCACCGACAGACTTTCCAGCACCACCGACGGGAACGGATCTTCGCGCGAGCTCAGCGCATAGAGATCCGCGCCGGCGTAGTAATCGTCGGTCTCGAAATCCAGGCCGATGAAGTGGAAGCGGTCAGTGATACCGTCCTGCGCCAGCAGCGTGTCGATCTGCGGTTGCAGCATCGCATCGCGATGGCCGACCCAGACGAAATGCGTGTCGGGATTGCGCGCGCAGCACAGCACAGCAGCCTGGGCGAGCAGATCAACACCCTTGCGGCGGTCGGCGTAACCGACCGCCAGCACGATCCGCGTCTGCGCCGGGAGCCCGAGTTTCGTGCGTAGACGATGTCGGGCGTTGCTCATGTCCACGCATCCACGATACCGGCTGCGGGTGAACAGCCCCTGCGGACGCAGCACGATGCGATCCAGTGACACCTCTTTCGGCCAGTAACCGCGAAGACCCTCGCGGACGTCTTCGGCAGCCACGACCACGGCGGCGCTATCGCGGGCGATCGCGGCGATCGCGGATTCCAGTCCGTATTCGACGATCACGCCCGGCAGTTCGTGCACCAGCGCGACGATGCGCATGCCGACTGCGGCGAACGCAGGCGTCACCCTGCCCGATACCGCCGTGTTGGCGATCAGCGCGTTGCAGCCTTCGGCGCGCAGCGTGCGCGCGAGCGCGTCTATCGCTTCGGGCGTCATCGCGTACAGCCGGCGCACACTGGCGACGGCTTCGAAGTCGGGCTCGAGACGGCCATCGCCCTGCAACAGCACAAACACATCCAGGCCGATTTTTTTCAGTTCGCGCGCCAGATTCAGGGCAAGGTACTGCGCGCCGTGCGGATGCGCGTCGTGGGAGATGAGCGCGATCTTGCCGCGCCTGGGCATCGCCTGCAGCACGCGTCGCGTCGCGTCGAGATTGGCGTAGCCATGGCGCGAATCGGGCTCGAGAAATGCGCCTTCGGCCCACTCGTTCCAGGCGTTGACGAATACGACGCGCTCGCCGGCAACCGGATTGCGCTCCGCGTAGTCGACCGCACCTTCCAGCCAGCGCGCGTATTCGACCGGCGAGGCGTGGGCGAAGCTATAGCCCTTGCCCGGTTTGCGCGCTTCATTGTCCCAGTTCGGCGACACGCCGCGGAACAGCGAGTACTCGGGCTTAGGCCAATGCAGCGCCTTGTCGACCATCTCACGGTAATCGACGACAGTGCCGAGATAGTCGGGATTGACGATGTCCAGCGTGCGGTTGATCGGCTCCAGCCCTCGCGCCACCTTGTGCGGCGGGAACTCCAGCGCGGCATCGAAGCCGTAGATGCCTGGATCGTCCACGTCGAACTGGACCATCGCAAGGAAGATCTCGCCGAGACCATGGTCGCGGCAAAAACCGCGCCACAGATCGAGCGTGTGCCGGCAATCCGGCAACAGCGACGGCCTGTACACGATCACCAGCGGACGTCCGTCGATGCGGATGTAGCGCGGGTCGCGCAGATATGGCGTCAGGTCGCGGATGAACGACAGATCGTTGTCGTCGTTGTAGTTCTGGCCAAGCAGCACGTCGTTGTCGTAGCCGTCCCAGCGCCGGGTCCAGTTCTCGTTCGCCCAGCACAGGCAGAACGGGAAATCGATGTCGGGATTGGCGATGAACTGGTCCACCGGGCGTTCGAGCAGGCGCCGGCCCGAGAACCAGTAGTGATGGAAGCAGAAACCGTACACACCGTGCAGACGCGCCAGCTCGGCCTGGCGGCGCATCACGTCGACCAGACGCAGATCGTAGAAGCCCAGCTCGCCCGGCAGTTTCGGCTGCTCATGACCGACGAACTGCGGCACCGCCTTGCTGACATTGGTCCACTCGGTGAAACCCTTGCCCCACCAAGCGTCGTTCTCGGCAATGGGATGAAACTGAGGCAGGTAGAACGCGATCGCCTTGGCGCGCACAGCCGTCGGCGGCGCCGCAGCCGGACGGGCGAGGTAATGCGGGCTGCGCGGCACCAGTGCGTTGCCGATGACGTCGCGCACCCAGCGTGCGGCGGCATTGGGCTCGCCATTGATCGACGTCCCGGGCGGAGGCAACAACGGCAGCGGCGCTGGCGGCACGACGGCAGCGGCGGACCCACGCTGCTGGCCGAACGCATACCAGCGACGATAGACATTCGTATGCTTCAACAACGGCACGAACGTACGGAACAGCGCATCCTTGACCGCAAGCCGCGATTCCCACGAGATCGGCATCCGC
>JANLSB010000769.1:0-4589 GCA_031362125.1 Lysobacterales bacterium
GCCAGATTTTCTCGCGCTCATACCTAGAATTGACTTCCGACTCGATCACCGCAGCGCTCGGCAACATCGGCTACGCTTTCGCCGAGGTGAATCCGGTACCCGAAGTGAATCGCGAGAAGCGCACCGTCGGCATCAACCTGCAGGTCGTCCCTGGTCCGCGCGTCACCGTGCGTCGCATCACCTTCAAGGGCAATACCCGCACCACGGATGAAGTGCTGCGCCGGGAAATGCGTCAGTTTGAAGGCGCCTGGTTTTCGCAGGCCGCCATCGACCGTTCGAAGGTCCGCCTTCAGCGCCTGGGCTTCTTCGAAAGCGGCTCGGTCGATGTCGAAACCGTCCCGGTTTCCGGCAGCAACGATCAGATCGATGTGGTCTTCAACGTCAAGGAAACCACCTCGGGCAGCTTTACCTTCGGCTTCGGCTATTCGCAGTTGTCGGGTCTGACCACCACCCTGCAGCTGTCGCAGAACAACTTCCTCGGCACCGGCAACCAGATCAGCATGGAAGTGCAGCGCAACACGTTCCAGCAGCGCTACGCGTTTTCGTTCCTCAATCCGTATTTCACCGACGAGGGACTGTCGCTCGGCTACAATCTGTCGTGGCGCGAATTCGACAACTCGGACTTCAATACCGCCCAGTATTCCAGCACCAACGCCGCCGCGCAGGTCGTGCTCGGTCTGCCGCTGACCGAGAACGACAACATCTCGCTGGTGTTCGGCATCGACCGCAACCAGATCCTCGCGTTCCCGGGTTCTTCACCGCAGACGGTCACCGACTACATCGATGCGTTCGGCCAAAGCACCTTCCATTCGTGGCGCGCCGAGCTCGGTTGGGCGCGCGACACCCGCAACGACTTCTTCACACCGACCTACGGCACCTATCAGCGCCTCTCCGCGGAAGTCACCCTCCCCGGCTCGACCGCAGAGTATTTCAAGCTCAACTACGAGTTCTCCAGGTACTGGCCGCTGAACCGGATCATGGTGCTCAATACCCGCCTGCAGCTGGGTTATGGCGACAGCTACGGCAGTGATGCTGTCCGCGTGCTGTGCCGCAGTGAAGGCAGCCCGCCGCCGATTCCGCGCAAGGGTTTCTCCGATGCCGATTGCGCCCCGGGCACCACGCTCGACCGCGCATTGATCGGTACCGGTCTGCCTTTCTTCGAAAACTTCTATGCCGGCGGCGTGCGCACGGTGCGCGGCTTCCGCGACAACACCCTGGGGCCTGTCGATTTTTCGGCTGGCAGCGCATTCCGCCAGCCGATCGGCGGTGCGGTGAAGACGATCGGCTCACTGGAAATGTATTTCCCAAAATTGCTGGATACCCCGGCGGCGCGCGTTTCGGCGTTCCTCGATGTCGGCAACGTGTTCAAGGACGTCGGCAGCTTCGATGCCGCCGAGCTCCGTGCCTCCGTCGGCGTTGCGCTGCTCTGGCGCGCGCCGGTCGGCCCGATCTCGATCAGCTACGCGTTTCCGCTGCGCAGCGAAGACACCGATGACCTGGAGCGGCTGCAGTTTACCTTTGGCGGCGCGTTCTGACCGTGACGCGCTGAGCTGCGGACGGCACGCCCTATGTCGAGTACTCACTTCACAGCCGCCACGTTAGCCGAACGCTTCGAGCTGGTCCTGCGCGGCGACGGCATCCGCCGAATCGACGGCGTCGCCACGCTTGCCCGCGCTGGCGGCTCGCAGCTCGCCTTCCTCGCAAATCCGCGCTACCGCAGCCAGCTCGACGACTGCGGCGCCGGCCTGGTGGTCATGCGCGAAGAGGACGCTGAGGGCTATGCCGGCGACGCGTTGTTCGCCAAGGACCCTTACTCCGCGTTCGCGAAGATGGCCGCGCTGTTCGACCATCGTCCCGCTTTCGTGCCGGGCATACACTCCAGCGCGGCGATCGATCCCTCCGCCGAAATCGCGGCCGACGCCTGCATCGCGGCTTTCGTCAGTATCGGCCCGCGCTCTCGCGTGGAAACCGGCGTCTTCGTCGGCCCGGGCTGCGTGATCGGCGAGGACTGCATTATCGGCGCGGGCAGCGAACTGACAGCACGCGTCACGCTGGTCCGCCGCGTTCGCCTGGGCCACCGCGTGCTGATCCATCCCGGCGCGGTGATCGGCGCGGACGGCTTCGGCCTCGCGATGGAGCACGGCCGCTGGCTCAAGGTGCCGCAACTCGGCGGCGTGGCCATCGGCAACGATTGCGAGATCGGCGCCAACACCACCATCGATCGCGGCGCGCTCGACGACACAGTGCTGGAAGAGGACGTGCGCCTCGACAATCAGATCCAGATCGGACACAACGCGCGCATCGGCGCGCATACCGCGATGGCGGGATGCTCGGCGGTGGCCGGCAGCGCCACCATCGGCCGCTACTGCCTGATCGGCGGCGGCGCGGGTATCCTTGGCCACCTGGAGGTGTGCGATCGGGTCGTGATCACGGCAATGAGTCTGGTCACCAGCTCGATCCGCGAACCCGGGGAGTATTCGTCGGGTACACCGCTGATGGACAATCGCAGTTGGCGCAGGAACGCCGTCCGCTTCAAACAGCTCGACGCACTGGCAAGACAGGTCGGCGGGCGCAACCAGGAACCGCAATGACGTCGATCGAATCCAGCGAGCCCGGCGTTACCGGGCGTATGCCCACCATGCCGCTCGGCGTGATCGAGATCCAGGCACTGCTGCCGCATCGCTATCCATTTCTGCTGATCGATCGCGTCGTCGAGTTCGAGTACGGCAAGCGGGTACTTGCCTACAAGAATCTCACCTTCAACGAACCCTTCTTCCAGGGGCACTTCCCGGCGCGGCCGGTGATGCCGGGAGTGCTGGTGGTCGAAGCATTGGCGCAAGCCGGCGGGGTGCTCGATCAACTCACCCACAGGGCGAACGGCGGCAGCGTCGGCGACGGCAAAGTGTTCTACCTCGTGAAGATCGAGAACGCCCGTTTCAGCAGGATCATCGTTCCGGGCGATCGTCTCGAACTCGAGGTTTTGCTCAAACGCCGTATCCGCAACATGGCGCTCTACGAAGGTTTCGCACGAGTCGACGGCAAAGAAGCCGCGCGCGCCGAATTCCTGTGCGCGGAAGCGCAGAACTGATATGAGTGCGTCCGCGACATCAATCCACCCGCTGGCTTCGGTCGATACGGACGCCAGGCTCGGAGCAGGTGTCGAGATCGGCCCATTCACATTCATCGGCCCAGGCGTCGAAATCGGCGACTACACCCATGTCGGCCCGCACTGCAGTATCCACGGCCCAACCACGATCGGCTGCAACAACCGCATCCGCGGTCACGCAGCCATCGGCGGCGACCCACAGGACAAAAAGTTCGCCGGTGAGCGCACCGAGCTTCTGATCGGCGACAGCAACATCATCCGCGAGTTCGTCACCATCAATCGTGGCACCAGCGGCGGCGGCGGCATCACCCGGATCGGCAGCCATAACTGGTTCCTGGCCTATACCCACGTCGCGCACGACTGCCGCATCGGCGATCACTGCGTGTTTTCGAACAACGCCACGCTCGCCGGCCACGTCGAAGTGGGCGATCACGTCATCCTCAGCGGCTTCACCGGCGTGCATCAGTTCTGCCGCATCGGCGCCCACGCCTTCATCGGTATGGGCGCATTCGTCAACGGCGATGTGCCGCCCTATCTGATGGTGGCGCAGGAAGATTATGGCCGGCCACGCGGCATCAACAGCGAAGGTCTCAAACGTCGCGGCTTCGACAGCGAACGTGTGTCCGCGATCAAACGCGCCTACCGCGCGCTGTACATGTCCGGCGCGAATCTGGCTGAAGCGAAACTGCAGTTGGCCGCGCTGGCCGAATCCAGCGATGACGTGCGCGCGTTTCTCGATTTCATCGAACGCGGCGAACGGCCGTTGTTGCGCTGATCCGCGCATGAAGATGGCGCGATGACAGGGGCTTTGAAGATCGCCCTCGTCGCGGGCGAAGCCTCCGGCGACCAGCTCGGCGCAGGTTTGATCACCGAACTGCGCGCGCGTTTCCCTACGGCCGAGTTCGCCGGCATCGGCGGCCCCGCGATGCGTGCAGCGGGGCTCGATGCCTGGCACGACAGCCAGGAGCTGGCGGTGATGGGGCTGGCCGAAGTGCTGGCGCATCTGCCTCGTCTGTTGCGCCTGCGCTGGCGTCTGCGCAAACGCCTGATGGCATGGGAACCCGACGTCTTCATCGGCATTGATGCGCCGGATTTCAATCTCGGCGTCGAACGCTGGCTCAAGCGTCGCGGCATCCGCACCGTGCATTACGTCAGTCCGTCGGTGTGGGCATGGCGCGAGAACCGGGCGGCGAAGATCGGCGAAAGTGCCGACCGCGTGCTGTGCCTGTTCCCGATGGAACCTCCGATCTACGCGAAACACGCGGTGGACGCGCGCTTCGTCGGTCATCCATTGGCCGATGCGATTCCGCTGGAACCCGATCGCCGCGCCGCGCGCCATGCGCTCGCCGTGCCCGATCATGTGCCGATGCTGGCAATGCTGCCCGGCAGCCGGCTCGGCGAGATTGCGAAGATGTTGCCGGTGTTTCTCGAAACCGCAGCCTTGATCGCGGAGCAGATCCCATCGCTGCAGATCCTGCTGCCG
>JANLSB010000781.1:0-4111 GCA_031362125.1 Lysobacterales bacterium
TCGGCGGCAACTACATCGTCGGTGCGGTGGTCTTTTTGATCCTGGTCGTCGTGCAGTACGTGGTCGTGACCAGCGGTGCCCAGCGCGTCGCGGAAGTCGCTGCGCGATTCACTCTCGACAGCATGCCCGGCAAGCAGATGAGCATCGACGCCGACATGAACATGGGGCTGATCGACGAGCACGAGGCGCGCCGCCGCCGCGCACTCATCGAAAAGGAAGCCAATTTCTACGGCGCGATGGACGGTGCGACCAAGTTCGTGAAGGGCGACGCCATCGCCGGCATCATCATCATTCTGGTCAACATCGTCGGTGGTCTGGCGATCGGTATTGCGCAGCTCGGCCTGCCGTGGGGCGAGGCGGTGCAGCGCTTCACCCTGCTGACCATCGGCGACGGCATCGTCACCCAGATTCCGTCGCTGGTGATCGCGGTCGCCACCGGCATCATCATTACCCGCGCAGCGGCCGACGCGCAGCTTGGTACCGAGATTCCGCGTCAGGTGCTGGCCAATCCGAAGGCGCTGCTGATCGTCGCGATCGCGCTGTTCCTGGTGATGCTGCTGCCGGGGTTCCCGAAAATCCCGGTGATGATCGTGCTCTGTGTGCTCGGTGGATTGGTCTACATGAGCATCCGCGCTGCGCGCGAGCTGACCGAAGAGGGTGAGACCGCCGAGGAAAAACGCACCGGCGAAACCAAGCCCAGCGACGAGATCCAGCAGTGGATGCGCATCGAACCGCTGGAAGTGCGCTACGGCGCTGAACTCACGCCCATGTTCGCCGGCACCGACAGCGACATCCAGGAGCGGATCGCCACGCTGCGCAAACAGATCGCGCAGGATCTCGGGTTCCTGATGCCGAAGATCCACATCGGGCCGCGCAGTGACCTTGTCGCCAACGGCTACGAGATCCACTTCCACGGCAACCGCGTCGGTGTCGGCGAGTTGATGCTCGACCACATCCTCGCGATCAACCCGGGCGGCACGCGGCCCAAGCTCGATGGCCCGGAAACCAAGGATCCAGCCTACGGCTTGCCGGCCCAGTGGATCGGCAAGCAGACCCGGCAGTTCGCACGCAGCGCCGGGTACACCATCGTCGATCCCGACACAGTGTTGATGACCCATCTTGGCGAACTGGTGAAGCGCCAATCGGCTGAACTGCTGACCCGTGCCAGCGTCGAACGCATGTTGCATCGCGTGCGCGATCAGCACGGCTCGCTGATCGATGAACTGGTGCCGGGCGTGATGAGTTTTTCCGACATCCAGAAAGTGCTGCAGCTGCTGCTGCGCGAGCAGGTCAGCATCCGCAATCTTGAGGCGATCCTGGAAACCCTGGTCGACTCGGGGAAGACCATCAAGGGTGCCGAAGATCTCGCCGAGCGCGTACGCGAACGGCTGGGCGCATCGATCTGCCAGGGGCTGCGCGATCCGCAGGGCGAGCTGCACGTGCTGACGCTCGCTCCGGAGTTCGAGCGATCGCTGCTCGCGAATCTGCGCACTGGCGAGCAGCGCAGTCAATTGTTCGCCGAGATCGGTCAGCTCGATATGTTCATGAAGAACATGACCCGGCAGGTCGAATCCATGATGGGCCGCAACCTGGCGCCAGTGGTGCTGTGCCCGTCGCCGGTGCGGCGTTCGCTGCGTGGCCTGCTGCATCGTTCGATGCCCTATGTCGCCGTCATCGGGCTCAACGAGATTCCGCCGAATCTCGCGGTCCGTTCGTTCGCTTCCATCCAAGCCGCAGCCGCCTGAGGACAGTCCATGGCCGATACCCTGCAAGCCATCGCGCGCAGCCTGAGCGCCGACGTCAAGACGCTGTCGACGATCAGCAACAACGTCGCCAACATGCATACGCCCGGTTATCGAGGCGTGCGCGCAATCCCGGAATTCAGCAGCACGGTCGGCCGCGAAGTGGTCATGGGCACCGCACTGGATCAGCGCGACGGCGTGCTCGCGCAGACCAGCAACGACCTCGATATCGCCCTGCGCGGCCCGGGTTTCTTCGTTGTGGAGCGCGACGGCAAGATGCTGCTCGCCCGCGCCGGCGCATTCCGCACCGATGTGGAGGGCCGTCTGGTCACGGTCGGCGGCGATGTCGCGATCGGCTACAGCGGCACGATCCAGATGCCGGCCGGCAAGGTGCGCTTCGAGCGCGACGGCCAGATCTTCGTCGCCGACAAGAGTGTCGGCCAACTGCAGATCGTCGCAGTCGCGGATCCTTCGCGGCTGCAGTCCGCCGGAAACGGCGCCTACGCCTACGACGGCGATCTCGCCGAGTGGAAAGGCAGTGTCATCCAGGGCGCGATCGAACGCGCGAACGTCGATGCGGCCGAAGAAACCGTGCGTCTGATGGAAACCACGCGTCATGCCGAATCGGTGCAGCGCGCGATCTCCATCTACGACAAGGCGATGGACACCGGCGTCAACCAGATCGGCGGCAACTGATCCTAAGCAGACGCGTAAACCGCTACATCAGACATCGCACCAGACATCGCACCATCCGACTTCAGCACAGGGACATCAGCATGATCGACGCACTCTACATCTCGGCCAGCGGACTTCGCAGCGAGCAGAAACAGATCGACGTGATCTCCAACAACGTCGCCAACATGCAGACGCCGGGCTTCAAGCGCGGTCGGGTCAACTTCGTCGATGTCGCGACCGCCGGCGTGGCCGCCAATCTCGGCGCGCCGACCGAATCCAGCGGCAACGGCACGCGCATCCATTCGACGTCGACCATCTTCACCGGCGGCGATATGCGCGCTACCCAGAATCCGCTTGATCTCGCGATCGACGGCGCAGGTTTCTTCGAACTGGAAGCCGAGAACGGCGGTGTGGTCTACAGCCGCGATGGCCAGTTCCGGATCGATGCCGAAGGCTACCTGGTCACTGTGCAGGGCCTGCGCCTGTCGCAGCCGATCCAGATTCCGAACGACGCCAGCAACCTGCGTATCGCCCAGAACGGTGAAGTGACGGCCGTGCTGGCTGGCGACACCGAGCGCAGCGTACTCGGCAATATCGAGCTGACGACCTTCGCTGCCGATGACATGCTGGTTTCGGTCGGCGACAACCGCTACACCGCCAGCGATGCCGCCGGCGCACCGTCGTACGGTCGCCCAGGCGAAACCGGCTTCGGCACGGTGCAGCAGGGTTTCGTCGAGCTGGCCAACGTCGACATGGTCGAGGAAATGACCGCTCTGGTACTGGCGCAGCGCGCCTATCAGCTCAATGCGCGCGTGCTGCAGGCGTCCGATCAGATCCTCGAAACCATCAACAACCTCCGCCGCTGATCCGATGCTGCACGTACTCGCCATCGCCGCTGCGATCGCGTCCGCCCAGGGCGCGACGCTGCCGCTGCCGTCCACCGACATCCAGTCCGTCGACATCCAGTCCGTCGACATCCGGCGCGATGTCGAGGCGGCGGTGTCGCAGCGCCTGCGCGAAGCGAACAGTACTGCGCGCGTACTCGGCATCCGCGGGGTGCGCGACCAGTCGCTGCCGCTCGGTCGCGTCACTCTGGAGGTCGGTGCGATCGCCGGCCGCTGGCCGCGCGCGCGCGCCGGTGTGCCAGTGCGACTGATCGTCGATGGCCGGACCGTGCGAACGCTGACTGCGTGGATCGAGCTCAGCGACATGCGCAACGTGCTGACCTATGCCGATCCGGCATCGGCAAAGGCGCCGGCGGATGCGCTGCGTCTGGTCGCAGGCGATGTGGACATGACCTGTTGCGATGGGGCTCCTGCCTCGACCGCCGACGCGCTGGCCGGCATGCGCGTGCGCCGCGCCGTACGTGCCGGCGAACCGGTGCTGCTGTCGGACTTCGAACCGATGCCGGACGTCGCCGAGCGTCAGCCGGTCGGGATCGAAGTGGTGCGCGGTTCCGTGCGTCTGACCACGGTCGGGACCGCGCTTGTCGACGGGCGCATCGGCCAGATCATCGCGGTGCGACCGGAAGCATCCGAACACACGGTCAAGGCGCGGGTCACGGCGAAGCAGACGGTCACACTCGATGAATAAGCCCTCGATAAGTAACCACTCGATGAGTATCCATTCGATGAAAAATCTTTCCAACCGGCGAATCGCAGCGGTCGTTTTCGCGCTCGGTGCCGCCGTGTCGA
>JANLSB010000808.1:0-7291 GCA_031362125.1 Lysobacterales bacterium
CTCCGACGACGTTTTCCGCACAATTGACAACGGTCGATTCGGCCGCCCTCACCGCATTGAGAGCGCGCTTCGAGCGCAGAGAGAAGCGTCGGTCCGCGACGGGCGGCAACAGCGGCAAGGGCGCTGACGAATGTTTCGAAGCGGCAGCGCGATGGTGGCGGAAAGCACGCCAAAGCCTCCACGCAATAGGCGGGGGCACAACCGCAACGGAAGATGACCGCGAGAGAGAAGCGGGAACTCCGTCTTCGCATGCAGAAAAACCGTATCGGAAAAAACAGCGCGCAACCACCGCGCTCGGACCGACGGCCTGCGCTCAGATCGTGTTCGAACGTTTGCGTCCGCTGCCCGTCGGTATGGGCGCAAGCCCGCCACCGCCATCGCGACCCAAGGGCGTTTTCACGACGTGTTGATCGGTCGTGCCGTGAACCTGGACAGACTGATTCAGCGCTTCATGATACGAAGGCGCGGTCACGCCTCGGGTCTCGACACGACCGCCGTGGCGGGTGTTGTACTGCGGAGCGAGCGCGTTCGTTTCTCCTACGCCTGTCAGCGCCGGAAATTGGCGATGGCCACGGTCGCGCATGTCCTGCATGACCCGCCGCGCATACGGGAGATGGGCGAAAGGCACATGCACCTCGCGCATCTGGGCGGGCTGTATCGATGGCCGCTGTGCTTCGTAAGGCTGGCGATGTTCTGCCTGCTCGCTGGCAGGCGACAGGACCGAGAACGTGGCGCGCATGCGCCGGTTCGCTTCGCCGATCGCAGGCGGACCCGACAGCACATTGGAACGCCGTGCGTTGAGAATGCTGCCCGAATCCTCGGTCGGCATGCTCAGCAGTTCGAAACGCTGCTCAAAGCTCATGCCGCCCCGGACCTCAGCATCCGTTTGACGCCGCGTGCCCAGTTCCTTCGAACGCTCCAGCGCGACCGTGAGCGAGCCATGATGCGGGTTTTCCACGGCAGCGCGGGATACAGCCCGCTGTTGCCGTGGATCCTCGACCTTGGGCACGCGGGTCACCTCGACATGCTCCGCATCGCGCAGTGGCCCATCGTGCGACGGATTGAAGCCGATACCGCGCCTGCGCATTTCGGGCTGCGGCAGGATGCCGTGCGTCAGCACGCTACGCATGGTCGTGTAGAAACCGAGATCATTCGCGCTCGGCAGCGACATCGCGCGCGGCCGAATGCTCGGATCGCGGGCTGCATCGCGATTCGGACCCGGGCCCGCCATTTTGATACCCGGTGGCAAGGGAATGAACGGCCCACGATCCGGCGAATAATGACCATCGAAGCCCTTGCGCCCACCACCGCGATCATCACCGCCACTACCACCGCTGGAGCTCGCGACCGCTACGGTTTCTCTGGCGCTCATCCATCACTCTCCTTGATCGGATCATGGAAACCGGCTCCGCCGCGATCAGGCCAAGCTCGTCGCCGCCAACCGCTTTTCCCCGACACGCTCATCCGCGCCGCCTCGAATCGAACACCGACAACGGCACAGCGACCCGAGTCTCTGCGCCCATGCGCTCGAACAAGGTTCGCAATTCCACGACGCTGTCCTCCCGCGACTGACTGCCGCCCAATCGATAGAACATTTCGTCCGCATGCGGCGGTGCCGGGCAAAAATCCAGCGCATCGAAACCGAGCTTTTCCAGTGCACGGCGCGATGCTGCATTGTTCTCGAATACTTTCGCATAACAGGTATGCATGCCGAACTGAAGGCGCGCACCCTCGAGCAACAGCGCAGCGGCGGCGGGGCCGACGCCATACCCCTGGAAATCGCGGCCCAGCCAGTAGTAGAAGAATCCGACGTCGCCGCGAACGATCAGACTCACGCTGCCGACAAAGCCCCAGTCGGGATGGATGACGGCATACAGGCGCTGATCGCCGTAGCTCCAGCATTGGTCGAGCCATCGGTGCCACTGCGCATGATCAGCGAAGGTCGGCAGACAGCAGCGCTCGGCGATGGCGGGATCGTCATACTGCCACGCGAAATCTTCCGCATGATGATGCCCCAATGGCTCCAGCCTCATCGTGTCGCCGATGATCGCGGGCGCTGTACGATCAACGAAGGCGATCCATCGCTGCACAGCCGTATGCATCTCCACTACCCATCGATCCTGAGGATCCAGCAGCGCCATCATTCGACAACGCGTCAACGCCAACTGCGATGCGCCCAAACGCAGGTGGGCCGTCAGCAGCAGCGGTCCGGCCCATCCGGGCAACGCTCCGGCGGTTTCAAGCTGCTCGCATGTCGCCAGCACTTGCGGCCAATCGCACCACGTAGCGAACAGCTGCAGCAGCGTTTCCCTGACCGATACCGACGCCGCCCATGCATGACGCCAAGCCTCGCGAAGTCGGGTCAACCATACGACCCGCGCCGCCGGAGCGAGATCGAATGCACGCGCATGCACCTCGGGCAGCCAGCGCTCCAGCGCACGCGGCGACCAGTGCGCGGATTCCAGCGCGTCCCACAGCATCGGCAACGAGCAAAGATCCATCCCCGGCGCCGTCCCGCCGGCATGGGCGTGCTCATCGATGGGCGCTGTCGCGTGCATGCACGGCTCCTGTGGCGTTTGCGATGGGGCGAGAACCCTGTCGCGCGCATCGCACGCGCATGGCCATCACACGCGCAACGGATGAGCGGCTTCAACGTCTGCGCCGCTCCCGCCTCCACGGCGCGAATACCAACTCAGCCCCGCGCCGATCGCCCCGAACGCGCTTCCAGTCACCCAGGCCGCGCCTGAGACGACAGAGGCGACAGCGGCGCGCGGGTCGGCAGGATTCTGTCCATGCCAATAGGTGCTCAAGGCACCTGCCGTACCGGCCGCCACATTGGCGATACCGCTGGCGATCTGCGCGGTCCCCGCGAAGGTCGCCGACCAGTTTCTGGCGCCACGCATCGTGCTGACGCCGTCGCCGATCGTCGCCACACCCGCGCCCGCCCATGCCGCATTGCTTGCGTACGACAGGTAGGGCGAAGCCTGATCGGCTTGCCACGATGGCGATTCGACCGTTCCGAAACCGGTGGAAGCGACGCTGGTCGCGCCCGCCAATGTATTGAGCACGCCTGCCCCGGTCGCCCAAGCCGCGCTTGTGGCACGACCCGTCGCCGTACTGATCCCGCCGGATACCGCCCATGCCGAGCCCGACACCAGATTTCGTACTGTTGCCGATTGCGGCGCGAGCGCTGTAGACAAACTCAGTCCGGCGCCGACTGCATCGCCGACCAACGCAGCCGCCGTTGCAAGGTTAACGGTAGTCGGGCTCCAACCATGCCCTCCACTGTCCGGCGCCGGCTGCAGCAATCCACGTCGCTCATCCTGGACTTCATTGATCCCGATGACCGTCTCGCGACGCTGCGAAGGGGGCGACATCGGCGAGAGTCGCCGATCCGAGTCCGGTTCCATCGGCCCGCTGCGAGGGCCAGAGCTCGGAGACTGCATCGCCGACAGTGATGACGACCGGGAACGCGAGGATTGCGCGCCGCTCTGCGGGTCCGACACCGGCGATGCGACGACGACGCGCTGCTGCACCGGGGACGGCACGGGGACGACTGGCTCCATCGGCCCGCTGTGTGTGCCGGTGATTGCAGGTTGCATTGCCGACAGCGATGACGATCGGGAGCGCGGGGGCGAGATCAGCGCATGGTCTTCTGGCTGCGGTAGCGCATGTGCGCTGGGCACGACGGGTTGCATCGCCGACAGCGACGAGGATCGCGAACGTGGCGGCGTCAGCAAAGGCGCGTGCATGTCAGAAAGCGAATCGGACCGCGGCGATGGCGGAGACGTCACATGCGCGCTGCGTTTCTCGTCGCTCATTGCGGCAGCCCTGCGCGGATGCGGACGTTGTTTCTACGGGCAGCAACGCTGCGTATGGTGCCCCGGGACGTCGTCATCTAGAGATGATTCCTGTTTGCCCAAGACTGCACCGTGAACATGCGCGCCTGGATCGAGGTATCCATCGGCTTGCCGCTGTGGTCCTGGATGCGCGCCTGGCCGGGTTGAAAGACGCCATGCTGCTCGCCCCACATCGCCAATTTCATGCCGCTCTCGACATCGGGCGCATAGTGCCCCGAACTCAACTTGAAGCTGTCCACATGGCCGGCGTGATCCAGGTTGATGAAACCGGCGTTGGCCACTTCCATACCTTGATTGAAAGTGCTGTGCTGCACGCGCTCGGGCTTTGTGCTCTTGATCATGGCGAGCAGTTGACCGGCGTTGGAAGCGCGCCGGGTGAACATCACTTTGTCTCCCACACGATCGGGCGGCACCAAATCGCCCTGCGAGTTCTTGATTCCTTTCTGTTGCAGCTGTCCGTTATCGAAGCTCACTGCGAAGTTGTGTCGCTCATGCTGACTGTGATCCAGATACTTGACCGGCTCTCCCTTGCCGTGAAAACCCGTATACGGATGATTGGGCAGGTCACGCTCCGGATGGTAGGACGGCTGCAAAGGCAGGCCGTTGTGACCGACGAACGCGTCTCTGTTCGCGGTGAAACTCTCCACCCGCTGCTGGACGCGGGCCTGCCGTTCCTCGCGGCCCGATGTCCACATCCCTTTGAAATTTCCCCAAGCGGTTTTTTTCGACCAGGCATGTTCAAACAGGGCGTGCTTTTCCGTCCCGTGCTCATAGGGGTTTTGGTGTTTCACCTGCCGCTTGGGTTCATCCATCGTTCTCTCGCAAGATGAGCGGAACAGTTTCGGTATCGGCAATCCACGCCGGCCGCAAATTCATGACAGAGCAATTCAGAACAGTCGTATTCGGGATAGCATGCGCCCGTTCAACGGCCCGACGATTTGTGCAGCACCGTCTCGTCCTGATGGACATCCTCTGCTGAGCACTTCCCGGCCGACAGGCTCTCAGGCGACTTATGAAAACAGTCTGCCGACGAATACCGACAGCAATTTTCGCGCCAGTTCCGGAGCCGCACGCGGTCCCAGGAAAAACAATGCATTGCGGGTCCCGCTCCGCAGACCGTGATCGGGCGTGAGGTGATTTTCGACCCGGTACATCCTCATGCCACAAGCTGCGGTACGCATTGCCAAGGCGATTGATCGGCACGGAACATACCGGGGCTGAGGTTTTTCGGGTGCCGCAAAGCTTGCGGTCGGGGGTGGGTCGATTTTTACCCGGTGGGTGAATTTTCACCTCAACCCCCGGCCAGACCGATCAGTCACGCATCGGCCCATCGATCAGCCAGGCAATGGCGGATACCGCATGCTGCAAAGGATTGGGAAAGACGGAACACTCGATATGCGAGGCGACCTGCGATGCCTCGGTTCAAACCGCCTGGGGCATCGTGCGCCGACGCCGCCAGAGAATCCGGTTGCCAACGCTGACAGCCTCGACTTCACCCGTGGCTTCGAGGCGCTCTAACGCGATCTGGGTCACGACCGGCGATTCGGCCAGCCCGGGCCAGCGAATCCACCAGCGGTGGATACCCTCGAGCGTATCCGCGCTATCCGGGCGCAGGGCCAGGTAATCGCGAATCGCACTTTCGGCAAATGTAACGAGCTGCTCATCCATAGGGTGAATTCAACGTTTTCATGTCTCTTGATTCAAGCGCAAGCATACCCCGCTGCATGCGGCATCCGCCGATATCCCGCGCTGAAATGCGACCACACGCCCCGTTTGCAACGGGTGAACCGCTCATTGTTGCTGCCAGCGATACCGGCCCATGAGGCTCAGTCTCGGCTGGCATGGCTTGATCGCCGATTCCGGGCCTGTGCAATGAATCAATGAATCCCGGTGGGCCTAGCAGGCTGCTGAAATACCTGCGGCAGCAGGTTTTCAGTGGCCTGCTAATGCAGCCAAGGATGGCTGCGTCGACGAAGCAAGCGCGTAAGCGATTGATTCGTCGTGAGCAAGTCCGGACATGCGACGGACTTGCGATCTGAAAAACCTCCTGAAGGGAGGTTTTTCAGCAACCTGCTAGGCCACCTGCCCCTCGAACCCCCCGAGCTTGTACTTGCGGACCAGCTTGCCGAATGCGCTGCGCTCCTGCTGCGACAGGCGTGCGGCATGCGAGATATTGCCGCCGGTACGCGCCAGCATCGCCCGCACATAGCTGCGCTCGAACTCGGCCACGGCACTGGCTTTGGCATCGCGGAAAGGATGATCGATGGCGTCGCCGCAGGCGTCCTGCGCAACGCCGCCCAGGAGCATTTCGCACGATTCACGAAGATGCAGCTCAGGATCGTCGCACATCAGGAATTCGCGATGGATGATGTTCTCCAGTTCGCGGACATTGCCGGGCCACTGGTATTGCCGGATGAACGCCAGGCCGTCCGGATGCAGATGTTTCAGCGGCATGCGGTACTGATGGCTCAAACGCTGCAGCACGGCCTTCGCGAGCACGGCCGCATCGCCCTCCCGATCGCGCAGCGCCGGCAGATGCAGCGACAGCACATTCAGGCGATAGAGCAGATCCTGGCGGAATTGCTGCTTCTGCGAGAGTTCCGCCAGATCGGCATTGCTGGCCACCAGCACGCGTACATCCACTTGCCGAAGTGCGCCGCCGCCCACACGCCGATAGGTGCGGTCCTGCAGAAAACGCAGCAGGGCCGCCTGCGCCTTGGCGCTGAGCGTGTCCACTTCGTCCAGGAACAGCGTGCCGCCGATGGCTTCGCCGATCAGCCCGGCGGAAGCGGTCTTGGCGTCGGTGAAGGCGCCACGCTCGTGGCCGAACAGTTCGCTTTCGACCAGCGAATCGGCCAGCGCGCCGCAGTTCACCGGCACGAACGGTTTGTCGGACCGTGCGCTGAGATAGTGGATCGCGCGCGCCGCCAGCTCTTTGCCGGTGCCCGTTTCGCCCGAAAGCAGCACGGTGGCGTCGAGCGTGGCCATTTTCTCGATCTGCGCAACCACTCTGAGGAATGGCGCGGACGAGCCGATCAGGTTAAGACGCGAATACGCTTCCATTGCAATTCCCCCCGGACATATTGATCCCCATGACGGGCGCCGGAACTTCGGGCCGCCACACACGCGACAAAGACGCGACTGTCGATGCGGTCAATACTTTGCGACGGTCCATCTTCCATGCTGCTACCGGATTCCTGTCTCTCATGCCCTACCCCTGCGATATCCCAACCGCCCGGTGCCCACATTGCATGGACACCTTCCCCGAACAGGCGCCGAAAACCAGGCGCCGACAAGCAGACTCTACTGATCGATCGAACGACGCATGTGGCCCTATCACGGGCCGGTGATGAACAGGATCGGATTCGCGCAGGCGGCCTTCGGCCGCATCGCGCTGTGATGGATTTGCATATCGCCGGCGCAAGCGCGGG